>NZ_LUPI01000077.1:0-51314 GCF_001627265.1 Nocardioides sp. REDSEA-S30_B4
AGATCAAGTCGATCAATGCCTCACGCGCAGCACGCGGGAACGGCTTGGTCATCAACACTCCTTCAGGAAGCGTTGCTTAGACCATATGAATCCGCGTCGCGCTGAGGGTGAGATCTCGTGCGGAGTAACCCGCGCCGGGGAGCCTCAGGCGCGGGCGAGGAACGCCAGCAGGTCCTGCCGCGTGACCACGCCGACGGGCTTGCCGTCCTCGTGGACCAGCAGCGCGTCGGCGGACTCCAGGAGGCGGACGGCGCTGGTCGCCTCCTCCGCGGCACCGATGGTGGGCAGCGGGGCGGACATGTGGTCCTCGACCTGGTCGGTCAGCGAGGCGTGGCCGGCGAACAGCGCGTCGAGCAGGGCCCGCTCGGAGACCGACCCCGCGACCTCGGCGGCCACGATCGGAGGCTCCGCGCGCACCACGGGCATCTGCGAGACGCCGTACTCCTGCAGGATCGCCACGGCCTCGGCGATCGTCTCGCCGGGGTGGGTGTGCACGAGGTCGGGCAGCCGGCCGGACTTGCCGCGCAGCACCTCGCCGACGGTGGTCTCGGTGGTCGTGCCGGTCGGGAAGCCGTACTGCGCCAGCCAGTCGTCGTTGAAGATCTTCGTGAGGTAGCCGCGTCCGGAGTCGGGCAGCAGCACCACGATCACCGCGTCGGTGCGCCCCTCGGCCGCCAGCTCGTGCGCCAGCTGCTTCGCGGCGTACGCCGCCATGCCGGCCGATCCGCCGACCAGCAGCGCCTCCTCGCGCGCCAGGCGGCGGGTGAAGGAGAACGCGTCGGCGTCGGAGACCTCGATGACCCGGTCGGCGACGCCGCGGTCGTAGGTGTCGGGCCAGAAGTCCTCGCCGACGCCCTCGACGAGGTAGGGCCGACCGGTCCCGCCGGAGTAGACCGAGCCGGCGGGGGCGGCGCCGACCACCTGGATGTCCGGGTTCTGCTCCTTGAGGTAGCGGCCGACGCCGGAGATCGTGCCGCCGGTGCCCATGCCGGTGACGAAGTGCGTGATGCGCCCCTCGGTCTGCTCCCAGATCTCCGGGCCGGTGGTCTCGTAGTGCGAGCGCGGGTTGTTCGGGTTGGAGTACTGGTCGGGCTTCCAGGCGCCGGGCTGGGAGGCCAGCCGGTCCGAGACGTTGTAGTAGGAGTCCGGGTGCTCGGGCGCGACGGCGGTCGGGCACACCACGACCTCGGCGCCGTAGGCGCGCAGCACGTTGCGCTTGTCCTCGCTGACCTTGTCGGGGCACACGAAGACGCACTTGTAGCCCTTGGCCTGCGCCACCATCGCCAGGCCGACACCGGTGTTGCCGGAGGTGGGCTCGACGATGATGCCGCCGGGCTGCAGCTCGCCGGAGGCCTCGGCGGCCTCGATCATCCGGGTGGCGATGCGGTCCTTCACCGAGCCGCCGGGGTTGAGGTACTCCACCTTCGCGAGCACCATCGGCCCCTCCTCGCCCTGCCCCAGCGGGGCGTCGAGCGTGCGGCTGAGCCGCAGCAGCGGGGTGTGGCCGATCAGGTCCAGGAGCGAGTCGACGTACTGCACGCGCCCAACCTATGCCCACATGCTGGACAGGGCGAAAGGGCGGGCGGAGCGCGCCGGCGACGTGACGACCCGCACCCCGGGGCAGCGGTCCCGACGGGTGGTCCGCCGGGGGTGGACGCGGTCCCTAGAGTGGGGCCCGTGGGTAAGGCAGCAGCAGCACGCAAGCTCGCCTCGGCGGCGGCGTACGGCGGAGGCGGGCTCTCCGTGCTCGGCGCCGGTCTCTACGGCGTGCTGACGGCCGAGGCCAAGCTGGCCCGCAAGACCATCGGCCCGATGATCGAGCACCCGCCGCCGGACTCCACCGGCTGGTACGGACGCGGCCGTCCCGCCCCTGCGGTGCGCATCGCGCTGCTCGGCGACTCCTCCGCGGCCGGGTACGGCGTGGAGCGGGTCGAGCAGACCCCCGGAGCGGTCTTGGCCAGCGGCGTGGCCGAGCACGCCGACCGTCGGGTCTACCTGCGCGACTTCGCCGTGGTCGGCGCCCGCTCCTCCGACCTCGAGGACCAGATCACCCGGGCCCTGCCGATGCACCCCGACGTGGCGGTGATCCTCATCGGCGCCAACGACGTCACGCACGTGATGCCGCCGTCGACCTCGGTGCGTCACCTCGCCGAGGGTGTGCGCCGGCTCAAGGAGGCGGGCGTCGCGGTCGTGGTCGGCACCTGTCCCGACCTCGGCACCATCAAGCCGATCGCCCCTCCGCTCAAGCAGGTCGCCCGCGCGTGGTCGCGCCGGCTCGCGGCCGCCCAGACCATCGCGGTCATCGAGGAGGGCGGCCGGACCGTCTCGCTCGGCTCGATCCTCGGGCCGGAGTTCGCGGCCGCGCCGGCGCTGCTGTTCGGGCCCGACCAGTTCCACCCCTCCGCCGAGGGCTACCGCTCGCTCGCGGGCGTGATGGTCCCCTCGGTCCTGGCCGCCGTCGGCGTCATCGAGCCGGACGAGAAGTCGCTGGAGTCCCTGCGCGGCGAGGGTGTCCTGCCCATCTCCGACGCCGCGATCCGCGCCGTCCAGGTGCCCGGCACCGAGCTGGACGGTACCGAGGTCGGCGGCTCCCGCCGCGGCGTGCGGGGGCTGTGGGTCGAGCTGCGGCACCGCCGCCGTCGCCCCGACTCCGCCGAGGAGACCCCGGACGAGAGCGACGAGCAGGCCACCGACGACGTGGAGAGCGCCGAGGCGTCCGAGGAGCCGGCCGAACCGCTCGACGACTGAGCCGCCTCCGGGGATGCGGTCGATGGGCACCAGCTGGCAGTCGTGCCCCTGAGCGGGCGCTATGGCGCCCGCTCAGGGGCACGACTCGCGATCCAGCGCGCACGAAGGCCCCCGGCTGACGCCGGGGGCCTTCGTGGTGGATCAGGGGCGGAGGCTGCTGGACAGCTCACCGGGTCTCGACACGCGGGTCGCGACTCGCTCGACCACCATCATCGAGTCCGCTGACGCGTCCTCGATCAGTCCTGGCTGAAGTAGGCCAGGATGCGCAGCAGGTTGGTGTAGATCCAGACCAGCGAGACGGTCATCGCGAACGCCGCGGTCCACGACTCGCGCTCGGGGGCGCCGTAGCGGATGCCCTGCTCGACGAAGTCGAAGTCCATGATCAGCATGAACACACCGAGCACCAGGCCGGCCACCGCGGTGATCATGCCGAGGCCGGAGACGCCGAACAGGCCGATCTGGGCGCCGAACAGGCCCAGGACGAGCTCCATCAGCGACAGGCCGATCATGCCGAACACCGCGGCGATGACGAACCGGCGGAACTTGTCGCCGACCTGGATGTTGAGCACCTTGTAGGCGGCCAGGGTGCCGGCGAAGGCGGCGAAGGTGCCGATGACGGCGCCCTGCACGACGCCGGGGTAGGCGACGTTGAAGATCATGGAGATCGCGCCGAGGGCCACGCCCTCGAGGGCGGCGAAGGCCAGCACGAGGGCCGGGCTGACGACCTTCTTGAACGCGTTGACCATCGACAGCACGAAGGCGCCGAGGGCGCCGAAGGTCGCGACCGCGCCGACGGTGCCGATGGCCGACTCGGCGGAGGTCTCGTTGATCTCCGGGAGCAGCGACCAGGTCGCGAAGGCGGTCACGATGACGACGCCCAGCGTGATCGCGGTCTTCTGGACCACCGAGTCGATGGTCATGGGGGCGCTGGGCGCCTGCGGGGCGGGCGCATAGACCGTGCCCTGGGGGTCACCGGGGGTCCCGACGCCCCACTGCGAGGGGTCAGAACCGTAGCCGGAGTTGCCGTAGGACTGGTTGCCGTGGGCGTTGCTTCCGCTGAACGCCTCGGACCGGCGGAACACCGGGTTGTTGCTCTGCATGGTTGGTCTCTCCTTGGAGGCCGACAGGGGCCGCCGGTGTGGCGGCCTACAGGGGATGTACCCACCTTAGGGGGTCTCGACTCGTACAACGCTCCAGCGTCCCCGGACGTTCCCGCCCCGGGCTCCCCCGTGCGAGAGCGCCGAACCGGCTCGACCTTCCGAACGACGTGCACGGACGGTCGAGCCGGTTCGGCCGGATCCGTGGGTGCCCCCGGCGGGATTCGAACCCGCAACACAGCGCTTTTAAGGCGCCTTCCTCTGCCGGTTGGGACACGGGGGCCCGTTCCTGGTTGGACGGACGTCCGTCCGAGCGAAGGCTATGCGCTGGTGGACGGACGTCCGTCCACCAGGACCCACCGGTGGGGTGGACGGACGTCCGTCCACCCCACAGAGCCTCTACAGGTAGGTCTGGCGCGCGTAGATCGCGTGCGCCCCGGCGACCCGGTCGACGAAGAGCAGACCCTGGCAGTGGTCGATCTCGTGCTGGAGGCAGCGGGCCTCGAAGGCGTTGGCCGACAGCTCGACCTCCTCCCCCGAGCCGGGCAGCTGACCGCGCACGACCAACCGGGAGGCGCGCTTCACGTCGCCGGTGAGGTCGGGGACGCTCATGCAGCCCTCGCGGGCCTTCTCGTTGCGGCTGGAGGAGACGACCTCGGCGTTGCACAGCACGAAGGTGCCGTGGTGGTCGCGGGTCTTGGGGTGCTCGGAGACGTCGACGCAGAACATCTGGGCCCCGACGCCCACCTGGGGCGCCGCGAGGCCCACGCAGCCGGGGCTGACCCGCATCGTGGCGACCAGGTCGGCGGCGAGCTGCACCGACTCCGCCGACGTCGGGTCGACGGCCTCACCCACGGTCGACAGGACCGTCGCGGGGGCGCGCACGACGTCGAGGACCCGGCCCTCGACGCCGAGGTCGGCCTCGGACCAGGCGAGGACCTGTGCGTTGAGGCCCTCGGGAGCGGGCTGGTTCACAGCTCGTCGGCCTCCGCGGGCCGCAGGGTCGCGCCGACCCCGAGCTCGGCCGCCGCCTCCCGGATCGCCGCGGTGACGGCGTCGACGTCGGCCCCGGCGGGCAGGTCGATCTCGGCGACGACGAGGTAGAGATCACCGGCCAGCCGGGTGGTGAGGTCGGTGATGTTGCCCCCGGCGTCGGCCACCCGGCCGACCACCGAGGAGACGATGCCGGGGCGGTCGCCGCCGTGCACGGTCAGCACCCAGGACGAGCCGCGGGCCGATGCACCGGACTCCTGGGGCACCTCCCGGACGGTCACCGTGAGCGTCCCGTCGTCGGTCAGCGGCGCCAGCGCGGACTCGATCTCCGCGGCAGGGGTGTCGCCGGCGCAGAGCAGCATCATCGCGAAGTGCCCGCGCAGCAGCGTCATGGTGGAGTCCTCGAGGTTGAGCCCGAGGCCGGCCAGCCGACCGGTGGTCTCGGCGATGATGCCGGGCCGGTCGTGGCCGAGGACGGTGACGGCGTGGAGGGTGCTCACGCGGGCATTGTCGCAAGGGTCGCCGCGCGGCCGAGCACCTCGTCCAGCATCGGCGCCGTGAGCCGCCCCGTCGCGGTGTTGTGCTGGCTGGGGTGGTAGCAGCCGAGCAGTGTCCGCTCGCCCAACGTGACCTCGGCGCCGTGGCCGAAGCGCGGTCGGGGACGCGGGATCTCGACCCCGCCGCGCGCGAGCATCCCGAGCGCCGCCGCCCAGCCGAACGCCCCCAGGGTCACCACCACCTCGACGTACGGCGCGACCAGCGCCCACTCCCGGTCCAGCCAGGTCGCGCACCGGTCCCGCTCGTCGGGGGTCGGCTTGTTCTGCGGCGGGGCGCAGCGCACCGCCGCGGCCAGCCGCAGGCCGTGCAGTCGCTGCCCGTCCCCCGCGCGGGTGCTGGTCGGGAGGGCGGCCAGCCCCACCCGGTGCAGCGAGGCGAACAACCAGTCGCCGGAGGGGTCACCGGTGAAGATGCGGCCGGTGCGGTTGGCACCGTGGGCTGCCGGCGCCAGCCCGACCACGAGGATCCGCGGCTGCGGCTCGCCCCAGCCGGGGATCGGGCGGCCCCAGTACTCCTCGTCGCGGAAGGCGGCCCGCTTCTCGCGGGCCACCTGCTCGCGCCAGGCGACCAGCCGCGGGCAGGCCCGGCAGTCGACGATCTCCTCGTCGAGAACCGCCAGGGCCTGGACCGTCGAACCGGATGCGCTCAGGGCGTCGCCTGCTGGGTGAAGCCGCCCACCCCCTGGGCGGCGTCCTGGACCTTCTCCTTCGCGGTGGCCACCGCGGCCTCGGTCTGCGCCCGGGCCTGCTCGGCCGCCTTGTCCGTGGCCGACTGGACCCGCGGGTCCCGGGCGACGCGCTGGGCCCCGGCCTTGATCTGCTCGTAGCGCTCGCGACCGGCGCGAGCGCCCAGGACGTAGCCCACACCGAGACCGGTGATCAGGGACAGCTTGCTCATCGTGCTCCTCCTCGTGGGTTCGGAGCCCCTACCCTTCCCCGGGGTCGCTCGGCACAGTCCACCCCATGTGGTGAGCCGCGAGGGCCCGACCTCAGCCCTCCCGCAGCGACCAGGCGATCCCGTCGAGGATGTCCGCCTCGCTCACGACCAGCTCGGAGACCCGCGAGCGCGCCAGCACCCGGGAGAGCACGAGCGCGCCGGCGGCGATCACGTCGGCCCGGCCGGGGTGCAGCCACGCCATCTCGGCCCGCTCGGCGGCGGTCGAGCCGACCAGCCGGTCGCTGACCGTGCCCGCGACACCGACCAGCGTCACGGCTGCACCCGGGTCGACCGGGCACGCGTCGAGGGCCGACTCGACGTCGGCCACGCAGGCGGCGACCTCGTCGGCCGAGGGCGGGTCGGACCGCAGGTGCCGCTCGGTCATCCGGACCGAGCCGATGTCCATGGAGTGCGCGACGTCGGGGGTCGCCCCGGACCCGAGCACCAGCTCGGTGGAGCCACCGCCGATGTCGAGCACCACCACCGGGCCGGCCAGCCCGGGCAGCCCCCGGGTCGCGCCGGCCCAGGCGAGCGCGGCCTCCTCGTCGCCGCTGACCACCTCGGGGGCGACCCCGAGCCGGGCCCGGACCCCGGCGGCGAACTCCTCGGCGTTCGCCGCGTCGCGGGTCGCCGAGGTCGCGCAGAAGCGGATCCGGTCGACCCCGTGGCGCGCGACGAGGGCGGCGTACTCCTCGACCGCGGCGAAGGTGCGCTCCAGCGCCTCCTCGGCCAGCCGGCCGGTCCGGTCGACGTCCTGGCCGAGCCGCACGATGCGCATCTCGCGCTCGAGGTCGGCACCGTCCTCGTCGAGGACGAGCAGCTTGATGGTGTTGGTGCCGCAGTCGATCGCCGCTACACGCACGGGCTGTCCACGCACGGGCCGGATCTCCACCACTCGCCGAGCTCGTCGAGCACCTCGTCACCGAGCGGGTTGACGCCGCGGCCCATCGCCAGCGACTGGCCGGCCAGGACGTGCAGGCACTTCACGCGGTCGGGCATGCCGCCCGCGGAGATGCCCTCGATCTCGGGGACGTCGAGGCCGTGCTCGGCCGCGATCTCCGCGCGGGCCGCGAGGTACCGCTCGTGGGCGGCGGCGTAGGCGGCGGCGAGCTCGGGGTCCTCGGCCAACCGCTCCTGCATCCGCTTCATGACCCCCGACCCCTCGAGCGTGCCGATCCGCGAGGCGGCGCGCGGGCAGGTGAGGTAGTAGGTCGTGGGGAACGGCGTGCCGTTGGGCAGCCGCGGCTGGGTGGCCACCACGTCGGGGTTGCCGCAGGGGCAGCGGTGCCCGACGCCGTGGACGCCCCGGGACTCCCGGCCCAGCTGCGCCTCGACGGCGGCGGCATCGGCCGGGGTGAAGGGCTCGGTCATTCAGGTGCTCCGTCGGTGCCGGGGTCGATCTCGGTCAGGGGCGGGGTGCCGTCGTCGGCGGGCGGACGCCCGGCCAGCACGACCGACGCCCAGGCGTCCTCCCAGAAGGCCGGCTCCTCCTGGTCGCCCACCTCGTCGGGGTCGGCGAGCTCGGAGCCGGCCTCCAGCGGCTCGCCGTCCTCGTCGAGCACGACGTAGGAGGTCTCGCCCGGCATGACGTAGCCGAGCTCGCGCGCCTCCTGCTGCACGTACGCAGGGTCCTGCCAGCGCCGCATCTCCCGCTCGAGGTCGGCGATCGCGCTCTCGCGCTGCTCGATCTCGGCCCGCAGGGCATCGAGCTCGCTGCGCTGCTGGAGGTAGGCCCGCGCCGAGGAGGCGTAGGAGACCAGCAGCACCGCGAGGACCGCCACCAGGATCGTGGCGCGGCTGGTCAGCCGGGGGCGACGCCGCGGGGTCGGCGCGCTGGCCACGGGACGCGCGGGGCGCCCCGGGGCCGGGCGCGAAGGACGGCCCGGGCCGGTGCGGCCCCGCGGCCCCGAGGCGCGCGAGGACGATCGGTTCGAGGCCATGCTCCTAGCGTGACTCAGGAGGTGTAGCGCGGGAACGCCGACACACCGGCGTACCGCGCCGCATCGCCGAGCTCGTCCTCGATGCGCAGCAGCTGGTTGTACTTCGCGACGCGCTCGGAACGGGCCGGGGCACCGGTCTTGATCTGGCCGCAGTTGGTGGCGACGGCCAGGTCGGCGATGGTGGTGTCCTCGGTCTCGCCGGAGCGGTGGCTCATCATGCAGCGGTAGCCGTTGCGGTGCGCGAGGTCGACGGAGTCGAGCGTCTCGGTGAGCGAGCCGATCTGGTTGACCTTCACCAGCAGGGCGTTGGCCTGGCCGCCGGTGATGCCGCGCTGCAGGCGCTCGACGTTGGTGACGAACAGGTCGTCGCCCACCAGCTGGGTGCGCGAGCCGAGCTGCTCGGTGATGGTGCGCCAGCCGTCCCAGTCGTCCTCGTCGAGCGGGTCCTCGATCGAGACGATCGGGTAGGCGTCCACGAGGCCGGCGTAGTAGGCGGTCATCTCCGCGGCGGTCTTCTGCTGGCCCTCGAAGGTGTAGGAGCCATCGGTGCAGAACTCGGTGGCCGCGACGTCGAGCGCGAGCACGACGTCCTTGCCCAGCTCGTAGCCGGCCTTGTCGATCGCCTCCGCGATCAGGTCGAGCGCGGCGCGGTTGGACTCCAGGTCGGGGGCGAAACCGCCCTCGTCACCGACACCGGTGGCCAGGCCGCGGGACTTCAGCACCGACTTCAGCGCGTGGTAGACCTCCGCACCCGAGCGCAGCGCCTCGCGGAAGGAAGGCGCACCGATCGGGGCGATCATGAACTCCTGGATGTCGACGTTGGTGTCCGCGTGCGCACCGCCGTTGAGGATGTTCATCATCGGCACCGGCAGCACGTGGGCGTTGGGGCCGCCGACGTAGCGGTAGAGCGGCAGGCCGGCGGAGTCCGCGGCCGCGCGGGCCACGGCCAGCGAGACGCCGAGGATGGCGTTGGCGCCGATCTCGGCCTTGTTGGGGGTGCCGTCGGCGTCGAGCATCGCCTGGTCGACCAGGCGCTGGTCGTCGGCGTCGAGGCCCTCCACGGCCGGGCCGAGCCTCTGGATCACCGCGTCGACGGCCTTGCCGACGCCCTTGCCGACGTAGCGGTCGCCGCCGTCACGCAGCTCCACGGCCTCGAAGGCGCCGGTCGAGGCGCCCGAGGGCACCGCGGCCCGGGCGAAGGTGCCGTCGTCGAGGACGACCTCGACCTCGACGGTGGGGTTGCCGCGGGAGTCGAGGATCTCGCGGGCGCCGACTGCTTCGATGGATGCCACGGTGCTTCTCCTGGGATGTCCGGGTGGGATGCCGGTCGTGATGGCCGGTGGGGGCGGGCGCGTACGTCGGCCCGACGACGGTCCACGAGCCTATTGCCTCCGCCGCCGGCGTGCCGACCCACCCGTCGGTTCGTCCGCCCGTCACCTGACCGGCCACCCACCCGGTCACCCACCCGTCTGTTCACCGGCTGCTCCCCGGACCGACACGACCCCGTCGCCACGCGTGGGTTGGGTTCCGGGGGCGGTGCAGCCCCTCGGCCCCTCGGAGCCGGCTGGGACCGGCCCGCCTCCCCCACCCACCACGAAAGGCAGCGGCATGTCCTTGCAGCACACCACCGGGGTCCCTCGCGGACCGCGGCTCCGAGGCGGGCTCGCGCTCACCGCGGTCGGCGCCCTGGCCCTCTCCGGCCTGGCGCTGGGCACGGTGACCAGCACCGCCCAGACCAGCGGCCAGACCAGCAGCAGGACCGGCACCCTCGCGGAGCCCGCGGACACCGCGGTCGAGCGGTTCGGCCGGCTGGCGACGTACCCGGTCCACCTCAACGTCCCCGAGGGCGTGGACCCCCTCGACGAGACCGTTGCGGAGATCTCCGCAGTCAGCGAGGACGGCGAGACGGTGGTCTACACCGACGCCGCGGGCAAGCGGATCGGCTTCCTCGACATCAGCGACCCCTCCGCCCCCGAGGGCCTGGGCACGCTGGACCTCAGCGAGCTCGGTGACGCCGAGGACGAGCCGACCTCGGTCGCCGTCGTCGGCGACCACGTGCTCGTGGTCGTCAACACCTCCCCGAGCTACACCGAGCCCTCGGGCCGCGTCGACGTCGTCGACCTCGGGACCCGCGAGCTCGTCGCCTCCCACGACCTCGGCGGCCAGCCGGACTCGATCGCGGTGAGCCCCTCGGGCGAGTACGCCGCGATCGCGATGGAGAACGAGCGCGACGAGGACGCCCTGCCCGATGGTGCCGGCGACCACGCGGACGAGGGCGACCTGCCGCAGGCCCCCGCCGGCTTCGTGCAGGTGCTCGAGCTCGACGGCGCCCCCGCCACCTGGACCCCTGACCCGCTGCTGCTGCCGGTCGAGGACCTGGCGGGCATGGACACCCCCGAGGACCCCGAGCCGGAGTACGTCGACATCAACGCCGACGACGAGCTCGTTGTGAGCCTGCAGGAGAACAACGGCCTGGTCGTCGTCGACCTGCCCACCCGCGAGATCACCAGCGCCTTCAGCGCCGGCAACGTCGTGCTCGAGGGCGTGGACACCACCGACGACGGCGTCTTCAACGCCACCGACACCATCGACGTCCCGCGCGAGCCCGACGCCGTGCACTGGGTCGGCGACGGTCTGGTCGCCACCGCCAACGAGGGCGACTGGAAGGGCGGCAGCCGCGGCTGGACGGTCTTCGAGGCCGCGACCGGCGAGGTCGTCTGGGACGCCGGCACCTCCGTCGAGGACCTGGTGCTCTCCGTCGGCAGCTTCAACGACGGCCGCGCCGACAACAAGGGCGCCGAGCCCGAGGGCCTGACCTACGCCGCGTACGACGGCGTCCCCTACGCCTTCGTCGGATCCGAGCGCAGCAACCTGGTCGCGGTCTACGACATGACCGACCCGACCGAGCCCGCGCTCACCCAGGTGCTGCCCACCACCAACGGCCCCGAGGGGCTGCTGCCCATCCCCTCGCGCGACCTGCTGGTCGTCTCCAGCGAGGTCGACGAGTCCGACGTGGGCGTGCGTGCCAGCGTCGCGCTCTTCGAGCTCGGCACCGACGGGGTCGTCTGGCCCGACATCGTCTCGGTCCCCGCACCCGGCGAGGACCGGCCGATCGGCTGGGGCGCGCTCGGCGCGTTGTCCGGTGACCAGCACGACCCGAAGGGCCTGTGGAGCGCCAGCGACTCGGCGTACTCCCCCGCCCGGATCTACCACCTCGACGTCTCCGCGGTCCCGGCCGTGCTGGACGACGTCATCGAGGTGACCGACGGCGGCGAGCCCGTCGACCTCGACATCGAGGGCATCGCCGAGCGCACGCAGGGCGGATTCTGGCTGGCCTCCGAGGGCGCGACCGGCCCGGAGAACGCGCTGGTCCGCACCGACGCCGACGGTGTCGTCGTCGAGACCGTCACCCTGCCCCCCGAGGTCGCCGCCGGCCTCGGCAAGTGGGGCCTCGAGGGGGTGGCCGTGCGCGGCTCCGGCGCCTCGGAGACGGTGTACGTCGCCCTGCAGCGCCCGCTGACCGGCGAGGACAGCGCCCGGATCGGTCGCTACGACGTGGCCGCTGCCGCGTGGACCTGGTTCGCCTACCCGATGGAGACCACCAGCACCGAGGGCGACTGGATCGGCCTGTCGGAGATCACCGTCATCGACCAGGACACCGTGGCCGTCATCGAGCGCGACAAGCTGATGGGCCCGGCCGCCGCGGTGAAGCGGATCTACACCGTCGACCTGCCCGCCGGCAGCACCGACGAGGTCACCCCGGTGACCAAGACGCTCGCCGTCGACCTGCTCCCGGCGATGACCGGGCGCAACGGCTGGACCCAGGAGAAGCTCGAGGGCCTCGCGGTCGCCACCAGGGGGAGCGTGTACACCGTCACCGACAACGACGGGGTCGACGACGCCTCCGGCGAGACCCAGCTCTTCGACCTCGGGCGGCTCTCCTCGGTGTTCGCCGAGGACGTCGCCACGAGCACGAAGCTCAAGGTCGAGGGCAGGAGCCGACGGGCGGGTCAGGCGTTCCGCGTGGTCGTCGTCGTGAAGCCCGCGCCGCAGGGCGGTCGGGTGGTCGTCGAGGTGGACGGTCAGAAGGTGGACGGTCAGAAGGTCGCCTCGACGCGCGTGGACGGCCGCACCACGCCGCTGCGGGTGCGCATCAAGGGCACCGGCAGGCACACCCTGGCCGCGACCTACACCGGCAACGGCCTCGCGGCCGGGTCGACCTCGAAGACCGTGACGGTCAAGGTCAAGAAGGCGAAGGACCAGAAGAAGAGGTGAGCCGGCGGCGGACGGCGTCGCGGAGCTCCTGCTCCGGGTCGACGCCGTCCGCCCTCGCCTCCACCACGAGCGCCAGCAGGCGCTCGCCCAACGCGTCGGCGTCCGGCTCGACGTGCACCGGCCGGCCGGCTCGCGCCAGCCGGTCGACCAGCTTGTCGGCGTACAACAGGGCGGGCAGCGTCGAAGGGATTCCGTCGGCGGGATCGGTCCGCTCGGACTTCTCCCGGGCCTTGATCGCCTCCCACGCCTCGTTGACCGCGGCCGCGTCCCGGGGCTCCTCGTCGGCCACCCCGGTCGCGGCGCCGGCCTCGGCACCGGTCTCGGCCCCGAACACGTGCGGGTTGCGGCGCACCATCTTCTCGGTGATGCCCCGGGCGACGTCGTCGATGTCGAAGGCGTCGCGCTCGGCGGCGACGGCGGCGTGGAAGTAGACCTGCAGCAGCAGGTCGCCGAGCTCCTCGCGCAGGTGGTTGGGTTCCGGCTCGGGGTCGCCCGACTCGACCGCCTCGACGGTCTCGTAGGCCTCCTCGAGGAGGTAGCGCAGCAACGAGCGGTGCGTCTGCTCGCGCTTCCACGGGCACTCGGCCCGCAGCCGCGCCATCACCCCGCGCAGCTCCAGGAGCGGCTCCTGCGCGGTCACGGGCTCAGCCCTGGTTGGGGTTGCCCGGGTTCTCGAGCGGGATCGGCATGGTTGGCTCGGGCTCGGTCTCGACGACCTCGGGGGCGCAGCCCTGGCTGCTGGGCAGGTCGGCCACCAACGCGGTGATCTCGGCCTGGGCCCCGACGTCGCCCTGCTGCGCGCGGGCGCGCAGCTCGTCGACCTCGGCGCGCAGCGAGGAGGCCTCGGAGACGGCCACCGAGAGGTCGGAGGTGGTGGAGACCGACGCCGAGGTCGCGAAGTCGACCTGGTCGAAGCGCGGGTTCACGTCGAGGTCGTGCTCGGCCTGCCACTGCTCCAGGTAGGCCTGGTACGCCGGCCCCGGCTGCACCAGCTCCTCCTCGCTCAGCGTGGGGTCGACGATCTCGGAGACGACCGAGGTCAGGAAGCTGCTGGCGGCGAAGACCGTGACGGCGTCGTTCTGCTCGTCGCCGGGCAGCCCGAAGCTGATGCGCGCCTGCTTCTCGGCCTCGCGGCGCAGCTCGTCGACGGGCAGGCCGTTCTCGGCGCCGATCGCCTCGGCGACCTCGGTGACGACCAGCTGCTGCACGACGATGCCGCGCAGCTCGGCGCCGGTGAAGCCGCCGGCCAGGAGCTCCTGCGAGCCCTGGAGCACCTCGCAGGTGGCCTCGGTCGCGTCGTCGACGTCGGAGAGCGAGATCTCCTCCCCCTCGACCACCGCGGCCGTGCCGGGACGCACCTCGGCGTCGGCGATCCCGCACCCGCTCAGGGCGCCGGTGGCGAGCACCGCGACCGTGGCGAGACCGAGGAGAGGACGGGAGAGACGCACGGGGACTCCTAGCGGGGCGTGTGTGACCTGCATCGCCCATTGAACCAGCCGCTTCCCCGACCTCTCGCACCGCCCGCCGAACCGGCGCAACCTTCCGGAAGGACGCGCCGGCTCGGCGCGAAGGACCGTCAGGAGGCGGCGGGCGGGTCGATCACCTGGTCGATGACGCCCTTGGCCCACTCCAGCAGCGCGATGCCGTCCAGCGGCTTGCCGCCGATCACGGCCGTCTGCGGACGCGGGACCAGGATGGTGTCGGTCTGCGGCTTGACCAGCGACTTGGGGTACATCCGCTGCAGGCGCACGACCCGGGAGTCGGGCAGCGAGACCGGCGCGAAGCGGACGTTCTTGCCCGCGATCGTGACCTCGCCGATGCCGGCGGCCCGCGCCCGCGCTCGGAACCGCGCCACGAGCAGCAGCGACACCACGACGATCGGCAGGTCGCCGTACCGGTCCTTCAGCTCCTCCTCGATGGCGTCGACGTCCTCGTCGGAGCGCACCTCGGCCAGCCGCTTGTAGATCTCCAGGCGCAGCCGCTCGGAGCCGATGTAGTCGTGCGGCAGGTGCGCGTCGACCGGCAGCTCGATGCGGACCTCGGAGAGCTCCTCGGCACCGTCGCCCTTGAATTCCGCGACCGCCTCGCCGACCAGGCGGACGTAGAGGTCGAAGCCGACGTCGGCGATGTGCCCGGACTGCTCCCCGCCCAGCAGGTTGCCGGCACCGCGGATCTCGAGGTCCTTCATCGCGATCGCCATGCCGCCGCCGAGGTCGGAGTGCTGGGCCAGGGTGGCGAGCCGCTCGTGGGCGGTCTCGGTGAGGGGCTTCTCGCCCGGGTAGAGGAAGTAGGCGTACGCGCGCTCGCGCGAGCGCCCCACACGACCTCGCAGCTGGTGCAGCTGGGAGAGGCCGAGGGTGTCGGCGCGCTCGATGATCATCGTGTTGGCGTTGGACACGTCGAGACCGGACTCCACCAGCGTCGTGCACACGAGCACGTCGAAGCGCTTCTCCCAGAAGTCGACCATGACCTGCTCGAGCTGCTTCTCGTTCATCTGCCCGTGCGCGGTGGCGACCCGGGCCTCGGGCACCAGCTCGCGGATGCGTGCGGCCGCCTTCTCGATCGACTGCACCCGGTTGTGGATGTAGAAGACCTGGCCCTCGCGCAGCAGCTCGCGGCGTACGGCGGCGACGACCTGTCGGTCCTCGTAGGCGCCGACGTAGGTGAGCACCGGGTGCCGCTCCTCGGGCGGCGTGGTGATCGTCGACATCTCCCGGATGCCGGTGATCGCCATCTCCAGGGTGCGCGGGATCGGCGTGGCCGACATCGACAGCACGTCGACGGCGGTGCGCATCCGCTTGAGCTGCTCCTTGTGCTCGACGCCGAAGCGCTGCTCCTCGTCGACGATGATCAGCCCGAGGTCCTTGAAGCGGATGTCGGGGTTGAGCAGCCGGTGGGTGCCGACGACGATGTCGACGCTGCCCTCGGCCATGCCCCGCATGACCTCGGCCGCCTCCTTGTCGGTCTGGAAGCGGCTGAGCCCCTTGAGCACCACGGGGAAGCCGGTCATCCGCTCGGCGAAGGTCGAGAGGTGCTGGGTGACCAGCAGCGTCGTCGGCACCAGCACCGCGACCTGCTTGCCGTCCTGGACGGCCTTGAACGCCGCCCGCACCGCGATCTCGGTCTTGCCGTAGCCGACGTCGCCGCAGACCAGGCGGTCCATCGGGACCACCTGGCGCATGTCGGACTTCACCTCGTCGACCGTGGAGAGCTGGTCGGGCGTCTCCTGGAACGGGAAGGCGTCCTCCAGCTCGCGCTGCCACGGGGTGTCGGGCCCGAAGGCGTGGCCCTTGGTGGCCTGACGGGCCGCGTAGAGCTTGATCAGCTCCGCCGCGATCTCGCGCACCGCCTTGCGGGCGCGGCTCTTGCGCTTGGCCCAGTCGCCGCCGCCGAGCCGGTCCAGGCTCGGCTGCTCGCCGCCGACGTAGCGGGTGACCTGGTCCAGCGCGTCGGCCGGCACGTAGAGGCGGTCCGGCGGGGCGCCGCGCTTGGACGCGCCGTACTCCAGGACGAGGTACTCCCGGGTGGCGCCACCGACGACCCGCTGCTTCATCTCGATGAATCGCCCCACGCCGTGCTGCTCGTGGACGACGTAGTCGCCGGGCTTGAGCTCCAGCGGGTCGATCTGGCGCTTGCGGCGGGCCGGCATCTTGCGCATGTCGCGCGTGGAGGACTTCTGGCCGCTGATGTCCTCACCGGTCAGCAGCACCAACTTGTTGGTCTCGTCGACGAAGCCCTGGGTCAGCGCACCGCAGGTGACGGTGACGACGCCGACCTGCCACAGGCCCTCCCCGCCGTCCGGCTCGACGAGCCGGGCGGGGACCTCGGCCTCCGACAACGCCTCGACCATCCGCTGTGCCGGGCCGTGTCCGGGGTGGACGACCACCACGCGGTAGCCGTCGGAGCGCCACGAGTCGAGGTCCTTCATCGCCCGCGCGACGTCGCCGCGGTAGGCGTCGACCGGCCCCGCGGCCAGCGCGCGCGTCGCGACGGCGCCCACGGTGACGTCCACGTCGACGTGGACGACCTGGCCGGTCTCGTCGCGCACGACCTGCTCGCTGTCACCAGCGGCGCCGGGGTCGAGCCCGAACGGGCTGACGGTCCACCACGGCCGACCCTTGTCGAGGCTGTGCTCGCGCACGTCCGCGAGGGTCCGGTACGACGCCGCGCCGAGGTCGATGGGGGCGGACCCGCCGCTCGCGGCAGCCGCCCAGGAGGCACCGAGGAACTCCTCGCTGGTGGCCACCAGGTCGTGCGCCCTCGCGCGCACCCGCTCGGGATCGAGCACGAGCACGTGGGTGTCGGCCGGCATCAGGTCGACGAGCAGCTCCATCTCGTCGACGAGGACCGGGGCGAGGGACTCCATGCCCTCGACCGCGATGCCCTGGCTGATCTTGTCGGTCAGCTCCAGCAGCTGGGGATGGCTGGCCCCGAGCTCGGCGGCACGGCGGCGTACGTCCTCGGTGAGGAGCAGCTCGCGGCACGGCGGGGCCCACAGGCGCTCGACCGGCTCGAGGGTGCGCTGGTCGGCGACCGAGAAGGCGCGGATCTCCTCCACGTCGTCGCCCCACAGCTCCACGCGCAGCGGGTGCTCCTCGGTGGGCGGGAAGACGTCGACGATGCCGCCGCGCACGGCGAACTCACCGCGCTTCTCGACCAGGTCGACGCGGGTGTAGGCGGCGTCGGAGAGGCGACGCGTGAGGTCGTCGAGCGGCGCGGTGTCGCCGGCGCTCAGCTCGACCGGCTCCAGGTCGCCCAGGCCCTTGACCTGCGGCTGGAGCACGGAGCGGACCGGCGCGACGACGACGTCGATCGGACCGTTGACGCTCCCGCTGGTCGAGCTCGTCGAGACCCCCGGGTGCAGCAGCCGCCGCAGCACCGCGAGCCGGCGACCGACGGTGTCGCTGCGGGGGCTGAGCCGCTCGTGGGGCAGCGTCTCCCAGCTGGGGTAGTAGGCCACCCGGTCGGGGTCCATCAGGTCGCCGAGGTGGGCGACGAGGTCCTCGGCTTCGCGGGCCGTGGCGGTCACCGCGAGCACCGTGCGCCCGGCGCGCACCAGGCCGGCGGTGACGAAGGGCCGCAGCGCCTCGGGGCCGGTGAGGTCCAGGGCTCGCACCCGGCCCTCCCGGGCGTCCTCGAGGGCGGCGGCGAGGGTCGGGTCGTCGAGGACGGGGCCCAGCAGGTCGGTGGGCGGATCGGCGGGGTGGTGGCTGGTCATCTCACTCCTGGGGCACAGCACGAGAGCCCCCTGTCGTGGGACGACGGGGGGTGCGGGCCCGATCCTACGGTCGGTCCCCGAATGCGGCCTCACGCAGGCGGGCGAGGGCGGGGTCGGACTCGGCCGAGGCCCGGCCGTCGGCCACGATCGCGTCGAGCCGGTCGCGGCGGGCCCGCAGGTGGTCGACGTACGCCTCCCACTCCCGCACGTGGGTGCGGTGCACGGCACGCACCTGCACGTCCTCGCAGACCGCCAGTGCGGCGTCGATGGGAGGGCGGGCCCGCCACGGCGGCGAGGACCAGCGCCCGGCGGCCCACCTCCAGACCGTGCGTCAGCCCAGGCCGCGGAAGGACAGCGCGTGCCAGCGCGGCCCGACCGGCGTGATCTCGACGCGCCGCGGGTCGAACGCGGCACCGGGGTCGGCACCGTCGACGTCGCGCACGATGCGGATCTCCAGCCGCGACTCCGAGAGCCCCTCGGCGAGGTCCTCGCCCCACTCCACGACGGTGACCGCGTCCTCCAGGGAGGTGTCGAGGTCGAGGTCGTCGAGCTCCTCCAGGCCGTCCAGGCGGTAGGCGTCGACGTGGACGAGCTCGGGCCCGCCCACCCGCGAGGGGTGCACGCGCGCGATCACGAACGTCGGCGAGGTGACGTGGCCGCGGACGCCGAGACCAGCGCCGAGGCCCTGGGTGAAGGTCGTCTTGCCGGCGCCGAGGTCGCCGGTCAGCACGATCAGGTCGCCCTTGGTGAGCTGGCCGGCCAGGGAGCGGCCGATCCCGCGCATCGCGTCGGCGGTCGGCGCCTGGAAGACCGCGGTGCGCAGCGGCCGGCGCATCTCCACCAGCGGGGAGTCGCGCAGGATCTCGCGGAAGCCCTGGCGGTCCCAGAAGCGGATCGTCTTGGGCAGCTCCTCGCGGGCCACCACGGTGAGGTCGTCGGTGCCGGTGCCGGACTCGAGCACCGCGTCGACGGCCGCGTCGATGAGCGCGCCGGCGATCCCGTGGCCCTGGTGGCCCGGGACCACCCCGAAGCGGCGCAGGTAGGTGGTGGAGCCGATGGGGTCGAGGATCAGCGTCCCCACCGGCTCACCGTCCAGCTCGGCGAGCAGCCCCCCGCCGGCCGCGAGCTTCTCGGCGATGGTCTCCTCGGTCTCCAGCAGCGCGTCCGGCTTGGGGTCCATGGCCGGCCGGGCACCGAACGCGGCCTGCACTACGTGCAGCACGTCGGCGGCGGCCTCCGGCCCCACGCGGCGTACGGCGACCTTCGACTCGGGTCGGGTGTCGGTCACCGGCGTCCCACCCGCTCGGTCGACGCGGCCAGCAGCTGGTCGAGCGCGGCGTTGACTTGCTCGTGCCGCTCCATGATCACCATGTGGCCGGCTCCCTCGGCCTCCACGAGCACGGAGCCCTCGATGCGGCTGTGCAGCTTGCGGCTGTGCCCGATCGACGTCAGCCGGTCGGCCGTGCCGCACACGATCGTGGTGGGCACCCGACCCAGCGCCTCGACGGCGTGGAACTTGTCGAGGCCGTGCAGGCTGGGGAAGAACTCTGCCAGCACCTCGAACGGTGTGCGGCTGAGCATCGAGTCGACGAACCGGACGTAGGAGGCGGGCACCTCGTCCCCGAAGGCGAAGACGTCGGTGAACACCTCGGCGACCGTCGCGCCGAGCCGGCGCAGGACGTCGACCCCGCGGTGCCCACGACGCATCCCGCGGATCGCGCGGGCGGTGAGGTCGCCGCCGAGCTTGGCCGGGCCGATCGGCAGCAGCATGCGCCCGATGTCGAGGCCGCCGGCGGTGGTCGAGAGCAGCCCGACGCCGACGATCCGGTCGCCGAAGAGCTCCGGCCGCTGCTCGGCCAGCGCGACGATGCTCATCCCGCCCATCGAGTGCCCGACGACCACGACGGGGGTGTCGGGGGCGAGCTCCTCGATGACCTGCTCGAGGTCGAGGCCGAGCTGGTCGATGGTGGCGTGGTGGTGGTCGGAGCGGCCGGAGCGGCCGTGGGAGCGCTGGTCGTAGAAGACCGTGCGGACCAGGCCGCGGTAGCCGGCGCGCTGGAAGTGCCAGCAGTCCAGGGTGAGGGCGTAGCCGTGCACGAAGACGACGGTCACCGCGGTCTCGGCATCGGGGTCCGAGGGCTCGTCGACCTCGCAGTGCAGGGGCACCCCGTCGGGGGTGACGACCATGTGCGGCGCCGAGCGCAGCGAGCCCAACGGGGTGGCGTCTCCGGCACCGCGGCGGGCGGCGATGCCGCGGCGACGGCGCGCGACCTCGACGCCGGCCCCGATCGCGAGCGCACCCGCGGCGGCACCGGCCCAGCGCCACACCGTGCTCCTGGTCCTGCTCACTGGTCCTCCTGGCCCACCCATCGGCGGCCGAAGCGCCCACCGATGCGGGTCACGATCTCGTAGCTGATGGTCCCGCAGGCCTCGGCCCACTCCTGGGCGGTCGGGTGCGGGGCGGCACCGAAGAGTACGACCTGGTCACCGACCGCGCCCTGACCGTCCGGCAGCTCGACGACGACCTGGTCCATGCAGACCCGGCCGCGCAGCGGGCAGTGCTTGCCCCCGACGTCGAGCACCGCCCGGTTGCCCGCGTGCCGCGGGACCCCGTCGCCGTAGCCCACGGGCACCAGCCCCAGCGTGGTCGGCCGGTCGGCGACCCAGGTGTGGCCGTAGGACACGCCCGCCCCCGTCGGCACCTGCTTGACCAGCGCCAGCGCGGCGCGGGCGGTCATCGCCGGCCGCAGCCCGAGGTCGGGGGTGTGGCCCGGCGCCGGGTCCAGGCCGTACGCCGCCAGCCCGACCCGCACGAGGTCGAACCGGCTCGCGGGGCTCAGGATCGCCGCCGCGGAGTTGGCCAGGTGGCGCACCTCGGGCTCCAGCCCGTGCTCGCCCGCGACGGCCAGTGCGTCCTCGAAGGCCTGCAGCTGGGCGGCGTTGGCCGGGTGGTCGGGCTCGTCGCTGCACGCGAAGTGCGACCAGACGCCGGTCACCCGCCAGGTGCCGGCCCGCTCCCCCGCGCGGGCCCGCTCGACCAACCCCGCCCAGTCCTCGGGCGGGCAGCCGTTCCGAGACAGGCCGGTGTCGATCTTGAGCTGGAGCCGCGCGGGCGTGCCTGAGCGTCGTACGGCCTCGGCGACGGCGTCGAGGTGCTCGATGCTGTGGGCGGTGACGTCGATGCCGGCCGCGACCGCGTCGGTCAGACGCTCCTCGCCCGGGACGAAGAGCCAGGTCAGGATGCGGCCGGTGTCACCGGCCTCGCGCAGCGCCAGCGCCTCCTCGAGCGCGGCGGCGCCGAGCCACTGCGCGCCCGCCGCACGGGCGGCCCGCGCGACCGGCAGCATCCCGTGGCCGTAGGCGTCGGCCTTCACCACCACCATGAGCGGGGTGCCGGTGTGGGCGGCGAGGGCGCGCACGTTGGCGCGGACCGCCGCCAGGTCGACGACGATCTCCGCGCGCACCACCGGGTCCGAGGACATCGCGCCCATCTTCCCATCCCACCCCGGTGGGCGAGGCCGCCGGTGGTCGAGGCGCCCTCCGGTGGTCGAGCGAGCTGCGGAGCGCTAGCGACGAGCGTGGCGGCGGCACCGTGCAGCCAGGACCCGACGCTCGCGGCGTCCCAGGGGTCGAGCCCGGTGGCCAGCACCGCCCCCATCACCCCGCCGAGCACGTCACCGGCGCCGGCGGTGCCGAGCCAGGGGGTGCCGGTGGTGGTGACCCGGGTCCGGCCATCGGGGCGGGTGACCAGCGTGTGCCGGCCCTTCAGCGCGACCACGCACCCGAACCTCTCCGCCGCCACCTGGGCGTGGTGCAGCTGCCGTGCCTCGACCTCGCTGCGCTCCACGCCGAGCAGAGCGGCGAGCTCGCCCGCGTGCGGGGTGAGCACGAGGTCGTCGCGGGTCTCACCGTCGAGCACGGCCTCCAGGTGCTTCAGCGCGTCGGCATCGACCACGGTCGGGACGCCGTCGGCCAGCGCGGCCGCCAGCTCGTCCCCCGCAGCGTCGCCACCGCCGGAGCCGACCACCCAGGCCTGCACCCGCCCGGCGCCGACGACCTCGGGGTGCTGCTCGCGCACGCGGTCGGCCACGGCCGAGTCGCCGACGTAGCGCACCATCCCCGCCAGGCCGCAGGAGGCACCGGCGACGGAGAGCAGCCCGGCGCCCGGGTACGTCGCGCTGCCGGCCCGGACCCCGACGACCCCACGGGTGTACTTGTGGTCGTCCGGCCCGGGCACCTGCAGCAGCCGCGCGACGTCGGCCGGCTGCAGGCTCTCGACGGGCGCGTCAGGGAGACCCTCGGCGCCGTCGAGCCCGATGTCGACCAGCTGCACCGCGCCGCACGCCTGGGCGGCGGGGTCCACCAGGTGGCAGGGCTTGTGGGTGCCGAAGGTGACGGTCAGGTCGGCCCGAACGTGCGGCTCCGGGGTCTCACCGGAGTCCACGTCCACGCCGCTGGGCGTGTCCACCGCGACGACCGGCACGCCCTCGAGCAGGGCCAGCGAACTGCTGGCCGCGTCCTTCAGCCCGGGTCGACCGCCGATGCCCACGACCCCGTCGACCACCACGTCCGGCCGCTCGCGCAGTCGCCGGGGCTCGCCGATCCGGCCACCGGCCGCCCGCCGCCGTTGTCCCCCGAGCCCACCAGCAACACCACCCGGCGGCCGTACGTGGACCCCAGCCAGTCCGCGACCGCCCCGGCCAGCCCGTGGGCCGCCCGCTGCATCAGCGTCCCCTCGGGGAGCCGCGCCATCAGCTCGGCCTCCGCCGCCCGCACCTGCTCGACCGTGTGCGCCCGCCTCATGCGTCGACCCTAGATGGGTCGTGCCCCTGAGCGGGCGCCCTGGCGCCCGCTCAGGGGCACGACTCGGTCCTGTGGAGAGCGGTCAGCATGCCCAGCCGTTTGCAGGCAGGGTCCAGGCATGCGCACTCCCGACGAACCGTGGCGGACGCTCGCGGCCGCACAGCACGGCATGCTGTGCCGTCGCCAGCTCGCCGAGCTCGGCGTGGGCCGGAACCGCGTGCGCAACCAGATCGAGGCCGGTCGATGGGTAGCCGCCTCCCCCATGGTCGTGTCGACCACCACCGGCCCGCTCTCCCGCGACCAGCTCCGCTGGCTGGGCGTTCTCCACGCGGGGCCGCGTGCGTTGCTCGGCGATCTCTCGGCTGCCGAGGTCCACGGGCTCGAGCGCTGGCACCGCGACGAGATCACGGTGCTGGTGCCCCAGGACGTGGAGCTGGAAGGCGAGATCGAGGGCATCGACTTCAAGCGGACCCGGCGACCACTCCCGCTGATGACGTCACGCCTCTCCCTGCCGACCATGAAGCTGGAGCCCGCGATCCTGCACTTCGCCGCCTACCAGCACTCACCACGCACCGCCCAGGGTGTCGTCAGCGCGGCGGTCCAGCAGCGCTTGACCTCGGCTGCTGCGCTGCGCGAGTGGGTCCGTCTGATGCGGCCGCTCCGGTGGGCGCAGATGTTCCGCGACTGCCTCGACGAGATCGAGGGCGGGGCCACGTCGATGGCCGAGCTCGACATCCGGCGCCTGTGCAAGCGGCACCGGCTCGCGCGCCCTGCTCGGCAGGTGCGACGACGCGGCGCGGACGGGCGCACGAGATACACCGACTGCGAGTGGACCACGGCGAGCGGCCACGTCGTCGTCCTGGAGATCGACGGGGGCTTCCACATGGAGGTGGAGCACTGGGAGGAGGACATGGCTCGGGAGCGGAGCCTGGCCGGCCAGGACCGCATCCACCTGCGCTGCACCTCCCGGGAGCTGCGCGACGAGCCAGACCGGGTCGCCGCGGACCTGATCCGGCTGGGGGTGCCCCGGGCTGGGGTCGTGCCCCTCAGCGGGCGCGCACCTCGAAGCGCGGGCGCCCGGTGGACTCCGAGACGATCTCGGCGTCGTGCCACGACATCCCCACCGGGGCGCCGAGGGCCTTGGCGAGCGCCTCCTTGGCGGCGAAGCGGGCGGCCAGCGACGCCAGCGGGCGCGTCGCCTCGTCGGGGGTGAACAGCCGCTCGCGCAGCCCGGGTGTGCGCTCCAGGGAGACCCCGAAGCGCTCGATGTCGCAGACGTCGATGCCGACGCCGATCACGGCCATGCCGTCCCCGCCGGCCCGCTACTCGACGGTGACGGACTTCGCGAGGTTCCGCGGCTGGTCGACGTCGTGACCCATGGCGGTGGCCAGCTCGCAGGCGAACAGCTGGAGGGGTACGACGGCGAGCAGGGGCTGCAGCAGCACCGGGACCTTCGGCAGCTCGATCACGGTGTCCGCGACCGAGGCGACCGAGCGGTCCCCCTCCTCCGCGAGGCAGATCGTCCGGGCCCCGCGGGCGCGGACCTCCTGGATGGCCGAGAGCATCTTCCCGTGCAGCTGGTCGCGGCCCTTGGGCGGCACGACGCACAGCACCGGCAGCCCCTGGTCGATCAGCGCGATCGGGCCGTGCTTGAGCTCGCCACCGGCGAAGCCCTCGGCGTGGATGTAGGCCAGCTCTTTGAGCTTCAGCGCCCCCTCGAGGGCGATCGGGTAGCCGGCGTGGCGGCCCAGGAACAGCACCGTGCGCTCACCGACGTGGCCGCGCGCGAGCTCGTAGACCTCCTCGGCGCGACCCAGCACGGTCTCCATGTGACCGGGGATCGCCTCCAGCTGGTGCACCACGTCGGCGATCTCGTCACCGAAGCGGGTGCCCTTGACCTGCGCGAGGTAGAGCGCGAGCAGGTAGCAGGCCACCAGCTGCGTCACGAACCCCTTGGTGGAGGCCACGCCGATCTCGGGGCCGGCGTGGGTGTAGATCACCGCGTCGGACTCGCGCGGGATGGTCGAGCCGTTGGTGTTGCAGATCGCCAGCACCTTGCTGCGCTGCAGCCGCGCGTGCCGGATCGCCTGCAGGGTGTCGGCGGTCTCCCCGGACTGGCTGATCGCGACGACCAGCGTGGAGTAGTCGAGGATCGGGTCGCGATAGCGGAACTCCGAGGACAGCTCGACCTCGACCGGGATGCGGCACCAGTGCTCGATGGCGTACTTGGCGACCATGCCGGCGTAGAACGAGGTGCCGGCCGCGATGATGATGATCTTGTCGATGTCGCGCAGCTCCTGGTCCGAGAGCCGCATCTCGTCCAGCTGCAGCTCACCGGTGCGCGTGCGACGCCCCAGCAGCGAGTCGGCCACCGCGTGCGGCTGCTCGAAGATCTCCTTGCGCATGAACCAGTCGTGGCCGTCCTTCTCGGCCGCCGACAGGTCCCAGTCCACGTGGTAGGCCTTCGCCTCCACCTCGCCACCCTCGAAGTCGGTCACCGACACCCCGTCACGGGTGATCGTGACGACCTGGTCCTGGCCCAGCTCCAGCGCCTCGCGGGTGTGCTCGATGAACGCCGCCACGTCGGAGCCGAGGAAGTTCTCCCCCTCGCCCACGCCGACCACCAGCGGGGAGTTGCGGCGTGCGGCCACGACCCGGTCGGGGTCCTCGGCGTCGACGGCGACCAGCGTGAACGCGCCCTCGAGCATCTGACAGACCCGCTGCATCGCGGTCGTGAGGTCCTCCCCCGAGGCGACCTGCAGCTCCAGCAGGTGCGCGGCGACCTCGGTGTCGGTCTCGGAGACCAGCTGGTGGTCGTCGTCCTCGAGCCGGGCCCGGAGGTCGTCGAAGTTCTCGATGATGCCGTTGTGGACCACCGCCACGCGGCGCTCGTGGCCCAGGTGCGGGTGGGCGTTGCGGTCGTTGGGGGCGCCGTGGGTCGCCCAGCGGGTGTGCCCGATGCCGATCGTGGTGCCCGGCAGCGGCTCCTCGGAGATCTCCTTCTCCAGGTTCGCCAGCTTGCCCGCGCGCTTGCGCCACTCGATGCGCCCCGCGTCGACGAGGGCGATTCCGGCGGAGTCGTAGCCGCGGTACTCCAGCCGCCGCAGCCCCTCCACCACGACGTCCTGCGCGGACCGATGCCCGACATACCCGACGATCCCGCACATGGCCCGGGAGTCTACGCAACCTGTGGGTCGGTCCCCGCACTCCCGGCGCGCCCTGCCAGACTGACCGCCATGTCCTCCCCCGGCCGGGGCCCCCAGCAGGGTCACGACGACAGCGGGCGGGAGCCGTCACCCTTCATCGAGCTCGACCGTGCGGCCTGGGCCGCGCTGGCCGCCGAGACCGAGAGCCCGCTCACGGCCGAGGAGGTACGCCGGCTCCGCGGGCTCGGCGACTCCCTCGACATCGAGGAGGTCCGCGAGGTCTACCTCCCCCTGTCCCGCCTGCTCTCGATGTACGTCGGCTCCGCGGGCCGGCTGCACCGCAAGCAGGAGGAGTTCCTGCAGCGACCGGTGCCGCCGCGCACACCGTTCGTGATCGGCCTGGCCGGCTCGGTGGCGGTCGGCAAGTCCACGACCGCGCGCGTGCTCCAGCAGATGCTGGCCCACTGGCCCGAGCACCCCAACGTCGCGCTGGTGACCACCGACGGGTTCCTCTACCCCAACGCCGAGCTCGAGCGCCGGGGCATCCTGCAGCGCAAGGGCTTCCCGGAGTCCTACGACCGCCGCGCGCTGCTGCGGTTCGTCGTGGACATCAAGTCCGGCAAGGACGAGATCGAGGCGCCGACGTACTCCCACCTCGTCTACGACGTCGTCCCCGACGAGAAGATCGTCATCAACCGCCCCGACGTCGTGATCATCGAGGGCCTCAACGTGCTCCAGCCCGCGCGGGTGCGCGAGGACGGCCGCACCGGCCTGGCGGTCAGCGACTTCTTCGACTTCTCCGTCTACGTCGACGCCGGCACCTCCCACATCCGCCAGTGGTACGTCGAGCGGTTCATGCGGCTGCGGGAGACGGCGTTCCGCGACCCGGGGTCCTACTTCGGCAAGTACGTCGACCTCGACCACGAGGCCGCGCTCGCCGAGGCGGCCCGCATCTGGGACACCATCAACGGCCCCAACCTCACCGACAACGTGCTCCCGACCCGCTCGCGGGCGACGCTCGTGCTGCGCAAGGACCGCGACCACTCGGTGCGCTACGTCCGGCTCCGCAAGCTCTGAGCCACCCGCAGCACCCGCTCATCTGAACCCCGTCGAGGCCAGGATGAGCTCGGCCCTCGCGTCGTCGATGGCCCCCGCGGCCCCGACGTCGCGCACCAGCACCACCGTGACCCCGCTGCGGGTGAGCAGGCTGGCGTGCCCCCGCGGCGGCTGGCAGGGCGCGTCGAGGCGCCCCTCCACCGCCAGGTCCGTACGACGCCCGACCGGCGCCCCCACGTCCGACCGGGTCGGCGCCGACCCGACCGCGGCCGCGAGCCCCCGCGACCACGCCCGGACCAGCTCATCGTGGTCGCCGCGCACCACGCCCACGAACCCGCGCGACGACCCCGGCACGTCGGGGCACGCCCCGGGAGCCAGCAGCGCCGCCCCCGCCACCGACGCCGCCACCGAGCCATCGACGTCGCGGTAGAGCAGCCGCTCCCCCGGCGGCAGCACCTCAGTCCCGGCCGGCAGCCGCACCAGCAGGCCGTGCCGCTCCAGCACCGGGCCCGCAGCCCCGGGACCGGCGGCCCCCAGCACCACGGCCGTGCACAGCACGAGACCGGCCGTCAGCGAGGCCAGCAGCCACACCGACGACCGCGCCGACCACCGCCACGATCCCGAGAGCACGGCACAGGTCTACGCCAGATCGCCGACAGCCGCGAGCGCCCCTCCACAGGCCCAGCGGAAGGAGGGCCGGAGGAGGGGCGCTACACCACGTCCCGCGCGAAGGTGGTCAGCCGCCCGGCGAACGTGAGGGCGGCGGCGTACCCGAGCAGGACGAGCGCCCCGGCCCACGCCGGCAGCAGGTCGACGTCGCCCATCTGGCTGACCAGGCTGGCCCCGACGACGGCGTCGGCAGCGGCGCCGGGCAGGTAGGCGGAGACGACCGAGAGCCCGTCGACCGCGCCGAGGGCGAGGCGGGCGATCGGCTCGACGAACTGGGTGAAGGCGAGGATCGCGACCACGGCGGCCACCTGGTGCGGCACGACCGCGCCGAAGCCGGTGCCGAGGACGGCCCACAGACCCGTCACGAGCACGCCCAGCAGCAGCGCCCGCACGACCTGCGGGTCGCCGAGGAACGCGCCGTCACCGACCGCCGACAGCACCGGCGCCCCCGCGGCCACCAGCCCGACCACGCCGGCGACGCCGTAGAGCAGGCCGATGCCCGCGGCCAGGACCAGCTTGGCGCCGAGCACGACCCCGCGCCGCGGCTCGGCCAGCAGGGTCTGGGTCAGCGTCTTGTGCCGGACCTCGGTGGTGACCAGCAGCGTGCCGACGACCAGCGGGAAGACGTAGCCGACGGCGTTGAGCACGCCGTAGACCGTCAGCGCCGCGTCGAGCCCGCCCAGCGGTGGCGCCTGCCCCTCGGGTGCAACGGTGAGCGAGAAGGCCATCGCCGCACCGACGAACGCGAGGTAGGCCGCCATGCCCAGGGCCAGCACCCACCACAGCGCCGTGCTGGTCAGCTTGCGCCACTCGGCGGCCAGCGCCGCGGTGAACCTGCTCATGCCGCCGCTCCCGTCAGTCGCAGGAAGACGTCCTCGAGGTCCGCGCCCCGGGTGGCGAGCTGGTGCAGCTCCAGCCCTGCGGCGTACGCCGCCGCGCCGACCTCGGCCGCGGGCACGTCGGGCACCTCGTGCCCGGCACCGGTCGGCGCGCAGGTCCAGCCCCGCTCCGCGCACAGCTCGGCCAACCGCTCCGGCGTCGGCGTCTCGACGTAGGTCCGCGCACCGGCCGTCGCCGCCAGCTCGGACAGCGACGAGGCGTGCACCAGGCTGCCCCGGGCGATGACGACCACGTCGTCGACGGTGTGCTGGACCTCCCCCAGCACGTGCGAGGAGACCAGCACGGTCCGCCCCTGCGCCGCCAGGTGCCGCAGGAACCCGCGCAGCCACACGATGCCCTCCGGGTCCAGGCCGTTGGCCGGCTCGTCGAGCACCAGCGCCGGCGGGTCGGCCAGGAGCGCGGTGGCCAGGCCGAGGTGCTGCCGCATGCCCAGGGAGTAGCCGCCGACCTTGCGGTCCGCGGCGGCGGTCAGCCCCACCTGCTCCAGCACCTCGCGGCAGCGCTCGCGCCCCACCCCCACCTGCGGTGCGTACGCCGCCAGGTGGGCCGCTCCGGTGCGGCCGGGGTGGAACCCGGTCGCCTCGAGCGCGGCGCCGACCAGCGCGCCGGGCACCGGGTGCTCGGCGTAGGCGTGCCCACCGACGAGCGCCCGCCCGTCGCTCGGGCGCACCAGGCCGAGCAGCATCCGCAGCGTGGTGGTCTTGCCCGAGCCGTTGGGACCCAGGAAGCCGGTCACGCGGCCGGGCTCGACCCGGAAGGACAGGTCGTCGACGGCGCGCACCGACCCGAAGGACTTGCCGAGGCCCACGACCTCGAGAGCGGGAGCTTCCACCCACCCGACCCTAGCCGCGCGGGAGCGGCGAGCTCACCCCGAGTCGTTCAGGCCAGGGACAGGCGGGCACGCACGACGTCGGCGAGCCGGTCGGCCACCGCCTGCGCGCGCTCCTGCGTGGGTGCCTCGACCATGACGCGGACCAGCGGCTCGGTGCCGGAGGCCCGCAGCAGCACGCGGCCCTCTCCGCCGAGCTCGGCCTCCTCCGCGGCGACCGCGGCGAGCAGCTCGGCGTCGTCGGTGCGGTCCTTGTCGACACCGGGCACGTTGACCAGCACCTGGGGCAGGCGGCGCACCCGGGAGGCCAGGTCGCGCAGCGAGCGGCCGCTGACCGACATCCACTGCATCACGTGCAGCGCGGTGAGCAGGCCGTCGCCGGTGGTGGCGTGCCGGCTGAGGATGACGTGGCCCGACTGCTCGCCGCCGAGGGAGAAGCCGCCGGCCCTCATCGCCTCGAGGACGTAGCGGTCTCCGACCGCCGTCTGCTCGATCCGCACACCCGCGGCCGTCATCGCCTGGTGCAGCCCGAGGTTGCTCATCACGGTGGCGACCAGGGTGTCCTGGGCCAGGCGGCCCTGCTCGCGCAGTGCGACGGCCAGCAGGCCGAGGATCTGGTCGCCGTCGACGACCTGGCCGGTGTGGTCGACGGCGAGGCAGCGGTCGGCGTCGCCGTCGACGGCGAAGCCGGCGTCGGCCCCGTGCTCGAGCACGGCCTGCCGCAGCGCGGTCAGGTCGGTCGAGCCGCAGCCGGAGTTGATGTTCAGCCCGTCGGGGCGGTCCCCGATCGGGATGACCCGCGCACCCGCGGCGGCCAGCGCCTTCGGGCCGGCCTCGTGCGCGGCACCGTGGGCGCAGTCGAGCACCACGGTGAGGCCGTCGAAGCGCACGTCGAGGGTGTCGACGAGGTGCGCGACGTAGTCGGGGATCGTCGAGGCGTACGGCGTCACGCGCCCCACGCCTGCACCGGTCGGCAGGGTCACCGGGGTGTCCATGGCCGCCTCGATGGCCTGCTCCACCGCGTCGTCGAGCTTGTGCCCCCCGCGGCCGAGCAGCTTGATGCCGTTGTCGGGCATCGGGTTGTGGCTCGCGGAGATCACCACGCCGAGGTCGGCTGCGAGGTGGTCGGTGAGGTAGGCGACGCCCGGGGTAGGCACCACGCGCAACCGCAGCACGTCGACGCCGGCCGAGGCCAGCCCCGCCACGACGGCGTGCTCGAGGAACTGCCCCGAGATGCGCGTGTCGCGGCCCACGACGGCCAGCGGACGCCGGCCGTCGACCTGGCCGACGAGCACGCGCGCGGCAGCCTCACCCAGACGCAGAGCGAGGTCCGCGGTCAGGTCGCCGTTGGCGAGACCGCGGACCCCGTCCGTGCCGAAGAGTCGTCCCATGTCAGATCGACCTTCCTGCGTTGTGTGACGGAGTGCCTGGCAAGGCGGAGGAGGGAAGGCGGCCCGGGTTTGGCCGTCGACTGACGACAACGCCGCCAGGTGCCCGTCACACGGCGCAGGTCAGCGCTTGCTGAACTGAGGTGCCTTACGCGCCTTCTTCAGACCGGCCTTCTTGCGCTCGATCACGCGGGCGTCGCGGGTCAGCAGACCGGCCTTCTTCAGGGCCGGGCGGTTGGCCTCGACGTCGACGGCGTTGAGGCAGCGGGCCACGCCGAGGCGCAGGGCGCCGGCCTGACCGGTGATGCCGCCGCCGTGGATGCGGGCGATGACGTCGAAGCGGCCCTCGAGCTGCAGCTCGGCGAAGGGCTCGTTGACGACCTGCTGGTGCAGCTTGTTCGGGAAGTAGGAGTCCAGGGTGCGACCGTTGACGGTCCACACGCCGGTGCCCGGGACGATCCGGACGCGGGCGACGGCCTCCTTGCGGCGGCCGGTGGCCGCGGCGGGGGCGATGGTGGCCGGGCGGGCCTCGGCGTCGGCCGAGGGCGCGGACTCGGAGCTGTAGGCGATGCCCTGCTCGTCGGTGGTGTAGGTCTCCTCGACCTCGGTGGTCTCGGTGGTGGCGGAGTCAGCCATGGTGGTCCTCAAATCCTCTGCGGTGGCGATTACTGGGAGATCTGGCTGATCTCGAAGGGCGTGGCCTGCTGGGCGGCGTGCGGGTGGCTCGGGCCCGAGTAGACCTTGAGCTTCTTCAGCATCTGGCGACCCAGCTTGTTCTTGGGGAGCATGCCCCAGACAGCCTTCTCGATGGCCTTGCGGGCGTCCTTGTCCAGCAGCTCGCCGTACGGCGTGGAGGACAGACCGCCCGGGTAGCCCGAGTGGCGGTAGGCCATCTTCTTGGTGGCCTTGGAGCCGGAGAGGGCGACCTTCTCGGCGTTCACGATGATCACGAAGTCGCCCATGTCCATGTGAGGAGCGAAGGTCGGCTTGTGCTTGCCCCGCAGGAGGTTGGCGGTGTGGGTCGCGAGGCGACCGAGCACGACGTCGGTCGCGTCGATCACGAGCCACTCGCGCTGGACGTCAGCGGGCTTGGGGCTGTAGGTGCGCACGGCAGTACTACCTGTTCGTTCGTCGGTCCCGACCGGAGGCCCCGGCCGGGGTGGTGCTGCTGCGACCGCTGACGAACACGGCCTGGTTCGCACCGACCCACCCGGCTCCTGGTGAGGAGGTCGGGTGCGGCTCACGTCCAGATCTGCACGCCGGCCCGGAGGGCCAGCACGCGGCAGAGGTCGCGACCGACAAGACTAGGGCCGCCGACGGCGTACGCCAAAACGGTGCGAGGGCCGCTCCGTGGGACACCGGATTCCCGCTCGCGGGGAGAGCGGACTAGAGTCGCAAGGCGTGACCGAATCTCTGACCGTCCGTGACAACCGCACCGGACAGGAGTACGACGTCCCGATCGCCGACGGCGCCATCAAGGCCGCGGACCTCGGGAAGATCAAGACCGGTGACGACGCGCCCGGACTGGCCGTCTACGACCCCGGCTTCGTCAACACCGCCTCCTGCCGCTCCTCCGTGACCTACATCGATGGTGACAAGGGCATCCTGGAGTACCGCGGGTACCCCATCGAGCAGCTCGCCGAGGGCTCGACGTTCCTCGAGGTCGCCTACCTCCTCATCCACGGCTCGCTCCCCTCGAAGGTGGAGTACGAGCAGTGGGTCCATGACATCACCTACCACACGTTCGTCCACGAGAACGTGAAGGGCTTCATGGAGGGCTTCCGCTACGACGCGCACCCGATGGGGATGCTGATGGCGTCGGTGGGGGCCCTCTCGACGTTCTACCCCGAGGCCGGGATGATCCAGGACGCCGACAACCGGCAGATGCAGATCATCCGCATGATCGCGAAGATGCCGACCCTGGGCGCCTGGTCGTTCCGCCACGCGCAGGGCAAGCCGTTCGTCTACCCCGACAACGACCTGTCCTACACCGCCAACTTCCTCTCGATGCTCTTCAAGATGAGCGAGAGCAAGTACGAGGCCGACGAGCGCCTCGTGCGAGCGCTGGACACCCTGTTCATCCTGCACGCCGACCACGAGCAGAACTGCTCGACCAACGCGGTCCGCTCGGTCGGCTCCTCGCAGGTCGACCCCTACTCCGCGGTCGCCGCCGGCATCGGCGCGCTCTACGGCCCGCTGCACGGCGGTGCCAACGAGGCCGTGCTGCGGATGCTGCGCCGCATCGGGTCGAAGGAGAACATCCCCGACTTCATCAAGGGCGTGAAGGACGGCAACGAGCGCCTGATGGGCTTCGGCCACCGGGTCTACAAGAACTACGACCCGCGCGCGAAGATCATCAAGAAGGCCTGCGACGACGTCTTCGAGGTCACCGGGGTCAACCCGCTGCTCGAGATCGCCCTGGAGCTGGAGAAGATCGCGCTCGAGGACGAGTACTTCGTCAAGCGCAAGCTCTACCCCAACGTGGACTTCTACTCCGGCCTGATCTACGAGGCCTTCCAGTTCCCGCCGGAGATGTTCACGGTCCTCTTCGCCATCGGCCGCACCCCCGGCTGGCTGGCGCAGTGGCTGGAGCTGACCCAGGACAAGGAGCAGAGGATCGCCCGTCCCAAGCAGCTCTACATGGGCGACCGCGGTCTCGACTTCACCCCGCGCGAGCAGCGGTGGGCATGAGCCACCCCGCTCCACACGGCACGACCCCGGACGCCGCGTCCGGGGTCGTCCCGTCTCCGGGCCCTGACGAGCCTCGCGTGCGCGGGGTGATCTGGGACCTCGGGAACGTCATCGTCGACTGGGATCCCTTCCACGCCATCGCCGCGGGCGTCGGCGAGGCCGAGGCGCGACGCTTCCTCGACGCCGACGACGTCGACTTCATGGCCTACAACCACGGCCCCGACTCCGGTGACTCCTGGGACGACGCGGAGGCGGCACTGGAGCTGAGCCACCCGCACTGGCTGCCGCACGCGCGCGCCTACCGGCGCCACTTCGAGCACTCACTGCTCGGGCCCGTCCCCGGCACCAGCGAGATCATCCGCGAGCTGCACGCCGCGGGCATCGGGCAGTGGGGCCTGACGAACTTGTCCGACGAGCTCTACCACCCCCACGCCCCGCGGCTGTTCCCCGTGCTGGGCCTGCTCGGCACGGTCGTCGTGTCCGGCACCGAGGGCGTGGCCAAGCCCGAAGCGGCCGCCTACGAGCTGGCCGTGGAGCGGGCCGGCCTGCCGGCGTACGACCTGGTCTTCGTCGACGACCGGGCCTCCAACGTCGAGGCGGCGATCGCCTGCGGCCTGCACGGCCTGGTCTTCACCGGGGCCGACCGGCTGCGCACCGACCTGCGCGCCCTGGGCCTGCCCGTCTGAGCAACGCGTTCGTCACCCGTCACAGGTGGTCCGGGACCACCAGCGCGTCCGGGTCCTGCCGCGGGGGTACGCCGGCGAGGGCCGCCTGCACCAGCGCGACGCGGGCCCGCAGCAGCACGGCCCTGCGCAGCCGCCCACCGCCGTCGGCGGACATCCGCTCGGTGACCGCCGCGGTGACCTGCTCGTCGGTGAACGTGGGGCGGGTGCCGGCGGCCACCTCGACGTCGGGCAGCGCGACGAGGACCGGGAGGACCTGGTCGCCGAGGGAGTCCAGCAGCTGGTAGCGCTGGTAGCGGGTCATCTGCGACCACACGACGTCGACGTCGCGGCGGCGGTTGGCCCGGCGCAACGCGAGGACGGACTTGGCCGCCGCCTCCATGGCCCGGGTCATCTCGTGCTCGGTGAACCGCATGGGCGCCAGGATCGCAGGAGCGGGCAGGGCACGCCAACGTCCCGGCCCGGCCCCGGGAGCGCAGAACGGGCGTGAGCCACGACCGGTGCCTGGTCGCGACCCACGCCCGTGGGCGGGGCGGAGCTCAGCCCTGCAGCTGCACCTTCCCCCGAGCGGTGCGGCCGCGAGTCGGGTCAACCGTCACCTTCGCCACGACGTCCTTGCGGGCCAGCATGCGCTTGCCCTTCTTGGTGAGCTTCACCGTGCCGGGCGTCTGGTGGTCGGGGTCGAGGACCAGGCGGCCCTTGGCCAACATCGTGCCGCCGACCTTGACCACGACCTTGCTCGTCCCCGGGACCGAGGAGAGGACCTGCAGCTCCAGCTTCCCGCCGCTGCGCAGCGCCACCCGCGGCAGCGAGACGTGGGTGCTGCCCGGCGAGACCAGCATCGACGCGGTGCCCTGGTTGTTGCCCGGGTCGGCGTCCTCGGAGGTCGAGGTCACCCGGGCCACGTTGGTCACCAGGAGCGGGGCGTCGGTGCCGATGGACTCCACGGTGGTGCGGTCCTTGAAGCAGACCAGCCACATGGTGACCTGCTGGTCGGTGCTCGAGGTGCTCTCGAACCGGAAGGCCCGGGTCTTCAGGCGCGGGTCGTTGCCGAGCACGTTCACCCCCGGCGGGGCGTTCCAGCCCGACACCATGCCCTTGGCGTCGTCGGGGCAGTGCAGCTGACGCTCGACGTTGGCACCGGCGGGCACGGTCGCCGTGGCCGTCTCGATCGTGTACTGCAGGTCGTGGGTGTGCCCCTGCGTCGCCGAGGTGGTCAGGTGCAGGCACCGGACCCTCACGGTCGCCGTGGTGGGGTCGTCCACGAGGAAGGTGAACTCCCACGTCCGGCCGCCGAGGGGCTCGGAGCCCACCAGCCACGCCTCGCCGCCGCTGAGCGCGTAGGTGGGGGCGATCGGGAAGGTGCCCTCGGTGGCGCAGGTGACGGTCATCGAGGTGGTGCCCGCGGGCAGCGCCTGGGTGTCGGTCACCAGGTCGGGGTCGGCGATCAGGTCGTGGGTGTGGCTGTTGCCCGTGCCCGCCTGGCTGTCGGCGACACCGGTCTCGGCCGGCAGGCAGGCGACGAACGCCTTTGCCTGGGCGCGGCCGGTCGCGTCGTTGCGGACGATCGCCTTCCAGGTGCTGATCGTCGGCGAGCCGGCGTAGAGCACGTGCACGTCGGAGGTGTCACCGGTGTCCTGGTCGACGTGGTCGATGCGCACCGACCCGTCGGTCACGATGCCGCCGTCGACGCAGTCCACGGTGACGGTGCGCGTCTGGCCGGGCTCGAGGTCGATCTGCTGCTCGGACTTGTACGGCGTGAGCCAGTGGTGCGACTGCGGGTCCACGGGGCGCCCGGCGCCGGCCGTCGGGTTGACGGTGGCCACGATCTCCAGGGAGACCGACTCGCCCGGCGCCAGGTCGCCCACGGCGCACGTCAGCACGCTGCCGGCGATCGAGCAGCCGGGGCTGCTGCTGACGTAGGTGACGCCCGAGGGCAGGTCGTCGCGGACCACTACGCCGGTGGCCGGAGCCGTGCCCTGGTTGGTGACGGTCAGCGTGTAGGTGACCTGGTCACCGCCCTCGGGAGCGGCGTCGGACACCGCCTTGGCGATCGTCACGTCCGAGCGCTCCGGGGTGCCGCCCGGTCCACCCGGGGTCGTCGTCGCTGTGGGCGAGGGCGAGGAGGTCACCGTCTCGGTGACGGTGGCCGTCGCCGTGGCGGTGGCCGTCGCGGTCTCGGTCGCGGTGGCCGTGGCCGTCTCGGTCACCGTCTCCGTGGCCGTCGCGGTCGCGGTGGCAGTCGCCGTCTCGGTCACCGTCTCCGTGGCCGTCGCGGTGGCCGTGGCCGTCTCGGTCACGGTGACCGTGGCGGTCGGTCCGCCGGTCGGCGTGGCCGACCCGGTCGGGGTCGGCGTCGGCGTACCGGTGCCGCTGCCGCTGGGGACGCAGGTGGTGTTCGGGAAGAGGCGCTGGTGCGTCTCGTAGTTGGAGGTCAGCTTGCGGGCGATGATCTGGCCGATGGTGTGGCCGGCGGACGCGACGTCGACGAAAGCGCGCGGGGCCAGGATGGTGCCGCCCCAGGCCGAGCCGACCTGGACGGTGAAGGTGTCCGAGCCGGTGTAGTTCCAGAGGATGCCCGGCCAGTTCTCCATCGTGGTGTCGCTGACCTGCTGCCAGCTGCCGCCCTGCTTGATCCACATCTGGCCGGTGACGGTCGGCGCGGCCCCGGTCACGTTGACCAGGATCTGCGAGCCGGCGGGGACGTCGTAGCCGATGCCCGCCTGCGAGGCCAGCTGTGCGGCACTGATCGTGAAGACGTTGTAGTCGGTGTTGGTGCCGCTGAGCACCAGCACCTGGTTGCCGCCGGCGGTGCCGACCGAGACCGTGCCGGTCGCACTGCTGGTCGCGAGGTCGTCGGAGAGACCCTCGAGGTAGGCGAAGCTCGCGGCGAAGTCGATCGGGTTGCTGGCGAGGTAGCTGCCGCCGCCGTTGAAGTTCACGCCCGAGGAGGGCACGACGTACGCCGAGCCCTTCTGCAGGTTGAACCACTGACCGTGGCTGCCGGCGATCACCAGGGTCGGCGCGCTGGCGGCGGACGTGAGTCGGGTGCCGACGGTCATGGCGGTCGGCAGGTCCCCGCCGTAGGCGATCGCGCCCTCGGACTCCGAGCCGCGGTGGCCGTCGGTCAGCACGAACTCGGTGAAGCCGGTCGCCGGACCCAGCGGCTGCGTCACCTCCGTGCAGCTCGTGCCGGTCGCCGAGCTGCCCTCGAGCAGCAGGCCGGGCACGAGCACCCCGGTGAAGGCGAGGACGGCGCCGGTGCCGGCGACGGTCAGCGCCCGGCCGGTGCCGGGCCGGTCGGTCCGCTCGGCCAAGTCAGCGGCACGGCTGCCGCGACGGGCGAACGGTCGCCCGGTGGTGACGGCGCGTGCGGACGCGCGCCGAGAAGTGCCCCCCAGCATGTGACCCCCCTGGTCAGTGGATGTGAGGCCACCGTGCCACCGGATCCGGCGATGTTGCCGTGCCGTGGAGGTCCTGTTGAGGAAGGGTGTTTGACGGGGACGAGGACGGGGCCCGGTGGTCTGGACCGGACCCCATCGAGCGGTCGTCGCCCCCTCAGTCCACCTGTCAGTTCACCTGGCGCGACCGGCCGTCCCAGTAGGGCTGGCGCAGGTCCCGCTTGAGGATCTTGCCGGTCGGGTTCCGTGGCAGCAGGTCGAGGACGTCGATGCTGCGGGGGCACTTGTAGTGCGCGAGGTGCTCGCGGCAGAAGGCGATCAGCTCCTCCTCGGTCGCGCTGGCGCCCTCGTGGAAGGAGACGACGGCCTTCACCGACTCGCCCCACCGCTCGTCGGGCACGCCGATGATCGCGACCTCCATGACCGCCGGGTGCTCGGCGAGGACCCGCTCGACCTCGGGGCTGTAGATGTTCTCCCCGCCGCTGATGATCATGTCCTTGAGGCGGTCCTCGACGAAGAGGTACCCCTCGGCGTCGAGCCGACCGAGGTCCCCGGAGCGGAACCAGCCGTCCTCGGTGACGACCTCCGCGGTCGCCTCCGGCTTGTGGAGGTAGCCCTGGAACCGCTGCGGGGTGCGCAACCAGATCTCACCCGGCTCGCCGGTCGCGACGTCCTCGAGCGTGCCGGGGTCGACGATGCGCACCTCGACGCCGGGGATCGCCCGGCCGGCCGAGACCAGCCGCTCGGGGTGCCCGTCGGGGATCGCCGAGCGGTGCTCGTCGGGCATCAGGTGGGTGACGACGCCGGCGACCTCGGTGAGGCCGTAGACCTGGATGAAGTCGGTGCCGGGCCAGGCCTCCATGGCCGCCCGCAGCAGCGGCGGCGGCATCGGCGCCGCGCCGTAGGTGTAGGTCTTCAGCGCCCCGAAGAGCTTCACCGCGTCCGGGCCCGACTGCAGCACCTGCGCCAGGACGGCCGGCACGAGGAAGGTGCGGTTGGCCCCGGCCAGGATCGCGCCGGCCAGCGACGCCCCGTCGGGCTCGCGGGTCATCACGCTCGGGATGCCGTCGTGGAGACCGAACAGGACGTAGGAGGAGCCGCCGACGTGGAAGAGCGGCATCGCCACCATCGACTTGTCGCCGGGGGCGAATCCCCAGCCGTCGTGGGCGTTGAGGGTGTGGGCGACCATGTTGGCGTGGCTGAGCATCACGCCCTTGGGGCGGCCGGTGGTGCCGGAGGAGTACATCACCAGGCAGGTGTCATCGGGTGAGACGTCGTCGGGGCGGGTCATCGGTTCCGCGCCGGCCAGCAGCTGCTCGTAGGCGTCGCCCTCGCCGCCCTCGGGGGTCACCTCGATGACGTGCTCGACGGTGGTGAGCCGGTCGCGGATCGCCTCGATGGTGGGCATCAGCTCGGTGCCGACCAGCAGCACCTTCGCGCCGGCGTCGTTGACCGCGTAGTCGATCTCGTCGACGGCGAGCCGGAAGTTGATGATGGCGTTGGCCGCACCGAGCGACCCCGCGGCCAGGCTGAGCTCCACGCAGGCCGGGTGGTTCTTGTCCAGGAACGAGACCGTGTCGCCCCGCCCGACCCCGAGCCCGTGCAGGGCACCGGCCAAGCGGCGTACGCGGTCGTCGGTCTGGGCGTAGGTCCAGGTGCGGCCGAGGTAGGTGAAGCACTCCGCGTCGGGCGTGGTCGCGGCCCAGTGCGCGAGCCGGTCGTCGACGAAGCGGGGCGCGGGGGCGTCGGAGGTGTCGATGAGGTCGGTGGGTGCGTCCGTCACGGTCATGCCGCGAGTGTGGTCCAGGTCACAGACTGACTCAAGGGCTGCCGATGGTTCTTCCCCACCACCCAGCGCTCTCTAAGCCGCTTCACAGGCTGGCTGCGCACAGTGGGGTCATGACCGAGACGCCCGACCCGCGACCGAGCGGGGCCACCCCCGAGCACCAGCACGAGCCGACCCGAGACCTGGGTCCGATCTGGGAGACCGAGCCGCAGGGGCAGCCGGCGTACGCCGCTCCCCCGCCGCCGCGCCGTCGCCGCGGAGCCGGGCTCGCAGCCGCCGTGCTGGCCACCTCGGTTCTCGCGGGCGGCGCCGCTGGCGTCGGCGGGGCCGTCGCGTGGCAGGAGTGGGGCCCGGAGTCGACGTCGGCGACCACCACGTCGAGCGGCACCGCGAGCGCCTCGCCCGTGCTCGACGCCGCACCGGCCCCCGCCGCGACCGACGGCTCGGTCCAGGCCGCGGCCGAGGCGGTGCTCCCCTCGGTGGTGAAGATCAACGTCTCCGGCAGCGGCGGCAGCGGCTCGGGCTCCGGTGTCGTGCTCACCGAGGACGGTCAGATCCTCACCAACCACCACGTGGTCGAGGTGGCCGAGGAGGGCGGCACGATCACCGTCGACTTCGCCGACGGCAGTCACGCCCGTGCCGAGATCCTCGGTTTGGACCCGCTCACCGACACCGCGCTGATCCAGGCCCAGGACGTCTCCGGCCTGACCCCGGCCAGCATCGGCAGCTCCAGCGCCCTGGCCGTCGGCCAGGACGTCGTGGCCATCGGCAGCCCGTTCGGCCTCGACGCCACGGTCACCAGCGGCATCGTCTCGGCGCTGGACCGTCCCGTCGACGTGGGCACCGACAGCGAGGGCAACGCCACGGTCTACCCCGCCGTCCAGACCGACGCCGCGATCAATCCCGGCAACTCCGGTGGACCGCTCGTCGACCTCGCCGGTCGGGTCGTGGGCATCAACTCCTCGATCCGCACCACCGGATCGAGCAGCCCGTTCGGGCAGACCAGCGAGGGCGGGTCGATCGGCCTGGGCTTCGCGATCCCCATCGACGAGATCATGCCGATCGTGGAGCAGATGGCCGCCGGCGAGGCGCCCACCCACGCCCGGCTCGGCATCTCGGTGAGCGACGTCGGGGTCGACGTCGGCTCGGGCGGCTCGGGGTCGGGACCGGGCTCGTCGTCCACCGAGGGTGCGCTGGTCGTCGACGGCGCCCAGGTGCGCACCGTCGGGGCCGGCTCCACCGCCGGCGAGGCGGGCCTGCAGGAGGGCGACATCATCACCGGCATCGACGACCGCGCGATCACCAGCGCCGACTCGCTGGTCGCGACGATCCGCTCCTACCGCCCCGGCGACGAGGTCACCGTGACCTTCGAGCGCGACGGCGAGGAGCAGACCACCACGCTCGTGCTCGACTCCGACGCCGACCAGTCATGACCTCACTCTGATCCCCGGATCCCCGACCTCCCGGTGGCGTCGCTGCGCCGGGACCCGGTCGGTGGGCGCGGCCCCTCCCTCCGTACCCGCCGATCACCACGACCCCCGTCCCACCGGTCCGTCTCCCGGGTGGGGCGGGGGTCGTGGCGCTGCTGGTGGGGAGGGTGTGGTCGGTGGGGCTGGTGGGGTCGGCCGGCGGGCGGGATACGACGCATCCGATCTCACCCTCAGCGCGCGCGCAGCATTCGTTGTGATGCGGACTATCTCCCCCGCGTGACTCCTGAGCCTCCTGTGACGGATGGGACCACCCCGGGTCAGAGCCGCCTCTGCAGCATCCCGCACCACTCGACCGGCTCGAAGCCCAGCGCCTCGTTGACCGCGACCATGTGGGTGTTGGAGTCGGCGTTCCAGGTGAGCACGTGGTCGACCGGGCCGGCGGGGTCCAGCCGGCCCGTCTCCTGCACCGCGCGCTGGGTCGCGACCTTCAGGGCCAGCCCGAGCCGGTGGCCGCGGTGGTCGCCGTGCACGAGCGTCCCCCACTGGTAGGCCCGCCCCGGCTCGTGGACCGTCGTCACCAGCTCGGTGTAGCCCACGGCGGTGCCGTCCGGCGCGATCGCGACGCAGCGGTACGCCGTCCGCCCCTGCGCCACGAGCAGCCGCTCGTTCTCGCGCACCGCCTCGACGTCCGCGGCCTCGGGCTCGACGTGCAGGTCGCCGGTCGGGGCCTCGCTGGTCAGGCTGGAGGTGAGCACGGCCCAGCTCTCCAGCAGGTCGTCGGGCACGGGCCCGGTCCACGACCGCAGCACGTAGCCCTCGTGCCAGGGAGCGGCCGACGCCGCCAGCTCGTCGAGCCGCTCGGTCGGCACGGGGCAGCGCAGCACCCTCTTCACCTCGACGTTGCCGACCGAGAAGCCGTGCCGCTGCGCGAACTCCACCCCCGCCTGCCCCACGCCGTCGCGCGGCGCCGTCACCGGCCACATCGCCTCCGCCGTCAGCACCGACCGCCCAGCCGCGGTCGCCTCGGCCTCCAGGTGCCGCAGCATCGCCGAGCCGTACCCCCGGCGCCGCCCCTCCGGCGGCACCGCGACGCCCATGTCCGCGGTCGCCAGGTTGTCCAGCTGCGGCAGCATCGTCATCCCCCACACGACCGGCCGGCCCTCGACGGTGCCGACGTACGCCGCGGAGGACACCTGGCGCCTCCCCGAGCGCAGCTCCGCGGTCAGCTCCGGCAGCGTCCAGACCGTCGCCAGATCGCCGTGGTCATGGCGCTCGGAGCGCTCGACCAGGTCGTGCCAGGCGGCGAGCGCCGCATCGTCGTGGACGTCGACGCGGGAGATCCGGACGGCCGGAGAGGGATCGGGGCTCACGGGACCGACATCCTGCCGTGGCGCCGCGACCCGGGCCACCGAGTTACGCGACCTCAGCCCCGCCCCAGCCGCAGCAGGTCGTCCAGGCTCACGCCGCCCCGCTCGGCCTCGAGGTCACCGACCAGCCCGAGGAGCAGCAGCGCCGTCGTCCAGGCGTCGCCGAAGGCGTGGTGCGCCCGCGCCGCCGGCACGTCGAAGCGCCGCGCGGCCCCCGCCAGCGTCACGTCGGCCCGCGGGCGACCGGCCCGCTCGTCGAGACGTCGCAGCAGCGCCAGCGTGTCCAGCACCGCGTCCGGTCGCAGCCCCCAGCCCTTCAGCAGCGCGACCTCCAGGGGCGCGTGGTGCGCCACCAGCACCCGCCCCGCCAGCAGGGCGCCGAGCTCCTCGCGCACCTCCTCCGGCGGCCGTCCGGCGGCCACGACGTCGGGGGTGAGGCCGTGCACCGCCAGCGCCCCGGCCGGCACCGGGTCGACGTGCCTGACCACGGCGTACCCGCACTCGGCGGCCCGCACCCGACCGTCGCCGATGCCCACCCAGCCCACGGACAGCGGCTGCGCGGACCTCGGCTCGGCGCTCGTGGCCTCGAAGTCGAGCACCAGCAGGTCGGCCTCGCGCCAGCCGGTCCCGCGGGCGGCCCCGATCGCCACGTCAGCCCAGCATCCCGACGAGGTACGTCGACGCGACGTGCTCCTGCGCCACCCGGACGGCCTTGAAGTACTCCTTCAGCTCCGCGCGCACCCACGGGTCGAGCGCGACCGGGTCGACGTGGTTGGACAGCGACTCCCCCGCCGCGAACAGCTCGGCGTGCCGCTGCAGCCGGAGCCCCAGGGCCAGGGTGTAGCCCGCCCGCAGCGTCGCCGACAGGTCGCGCGACATCGCGCCGGTCTCGGCCGCCGCCTCCAGCCGCTCGTCGGTGCCGACCTCCGGGCCGCCCCGGGCCACGGCCGTCAGCCGCGCCAGGTCGGCGACGGGCAGCAGCGCGCCCCTCTTCAGGTCCAGCTGCCCGCGGTGCTCGCCCCGGTGCTCGACCGCGAGGCGCCCCAGGAAGCCCAGCGGCGGCCGGTGCGTCGTGGCCACCCGCGCCAGGCGCCCCCGGAACATCGCGTCCCGGACGGTCCTGGCCAGGGTGGGGCCGAGCAGGTCCGCGGCCGTCACCGAGCCCGTCACGACCCGGGCGTCGAAGACGATCGCGCTCTCCAGCAGGTGGTGCTCGCTGGGTTGGCGCACCAGCCCGTCGAGCCGAGCGCGCCAGCCCGCCAGGTCGTGGCGCCACAGCGGCTCGGAGGCCATCACGCCGCCGCGGCAGCGCGGGTAGCCGACCTGCTCCAGGGCGTCGGTGACCCAGGCCGCCACCGCCGCCCAGGCCGTCTCGACCTCGGGACCACCTCCGTCGGGCAGCACGAGCCCGGTGTCCTGGTCGGTCAGCACGGTCTGCTCACGCCGGGCCTGGCTGCCGAAGCACAGCCACGCGAAGTCCCCCTCCGGCCGCCCGAGCTCGGCGAACGCCAGGTCCAGCAGCCGACGCTGCACCCGGTCGGTCACCGTCGCCACGACCCGACCGACCTCCCGCGGCCCGGCTCCGTCGCCCAGCATCCGCGCCACCGAGGCCGGCAGCTCGGTCATCGCGGCCGCCACCTCCGGGACCGTCGCGGACCGGTCGACCGCCGAGCGCACCGCCAGCGGGCTGCGCGCCTCCAGCGTGTGCAGGTCCGTCGACGTCACCATCCCCACGACCCGGCCGCCCTCGACCACCGGCAGGTGGTGCACCCCGGCGGCCAGCATCTCCAGCTGCGCCTCGGCACAGGTCACGTCGGCACCCACCACGAGCGCGGGGTACGACGCCACCTCGGCCACCACGGTGTCGGCCGGTCGTCCCTCTGCGACCAGCCGGGAGCGCAGGTCGCGGTCGGTGAGGACCCCCGGGCCGTCCCGCCCGAGCACCAGCACCGAGGAGACCCGCCGCTCGCGCATCAGCCCCGCGGCCTCGCGACAGGTCACCGACGGCTCGACCATCAGCACAGGGCTGCTCATCACGGCACGGACCGGGGTCGCGTGCAGCCGGGTGCCCGTGCCCTGGACCGGCGGCCGCCACGCCGGGTCGCGCGCCCCAGACCAGGCCAGGGACCGGGCCCTGTCGCCGAGCCACGCCACCAGCGCGCTGGTCACCGGCTCGACCCGGGAGTCGGGCCCGACGGCGGCGTACTCCCCCGCGTCGACGACGTCGGTCACGGCGCCGCCCGCGTCCAAGACCCGCAGCTCGCCGCGCATCACCACCAGCGCGGGACGCACCGGGGGCTCCCCGGTCGCGAGGTAGCCCACCTCGACGTCCCGGGCGACCTCGTGGAGCCGTGCGCGGTCCACCCCGGCGAAGGCGCGGCAGGCCGCGAGCAGGTCCACGAGGTCGGCGAGCACCTCGGGCGGCATCCGGTCACGTCGCGGCACGGCTCCATCCTGCGACGGGCGGACGCTCCCGGCCAGGGGCCGTAGGTCCCGGACGATGGAGCGGGGTCAGCGCACCCGCTGCACCCGTCCCTCGTCCCAGACCGGCCCGTCGGACTCGTAGACCTCGCCGTCGGCGCCGTAGACCAGGAACCGGTCGAAGCCGCGCGCGAACCACCGATCGTGGGTCACCGCGAGCACCGTGCCCTCGAAGGCCGCCAGGCCCTCCTCCAGCGCCTCGGCGGACTGCACGTCGAGGTTGTCGGTGGGCTCGTCGAGCAGCAGCAGCGTCGCGCCGGACAGCTCCAGCAGCAGGATCTGGAAGCGCGCCTGCTGACCACCGGACAGCGACTCGAAGGTCTGCTCCCCCGACGCCGCGAGCTCGTAGCGGTCCAGCACGCGGGCAGCCTGCTCCCGCCCCATGCCTTGGCGCCCGTCCGGGTGCCCGTCGCCGCGGTGCAGGATCTCCAGAAGCGTCCGGCCGATCAGCTCGGGGTGGTCGTGGGTCTGCACGAACCAGCCGGGGCGCACCCGCGCGCCCAGCTTGGCCAGGCCGGTGTGCTCGACGGGCTTGATCGGGTTCTCACCGACCGGTCGGTTGCCGACGTCGGGGTCGCTGCCACCGGCGGCCAGCAGCCGCAGGAAGTGCGACTTGCCCGACCCGTTGGAGCCGAGCACCGCGACGCGCTCGCCGTACCAGACCTCGAGGTCGAAGGGCCGCATCAGCCCGGTGAGCTCGAGCTGCTCGCAGACCACCGCCCGCTTGCCGGTGCGGCCGCCCTTGAGGCGCATCGTCACCTGCTGCTCGCGCGGCTGCGCGGTCGGCGGCCCGGCCTCCTCGAACTTCCGCAGCCGGGTCTGCGCCGCCTTGTACGCCGCAGCCATCCCGTCGTTGAACTCCGCCTTCACCTTCAGCCGCAGCACCAGCGCCTTGAGCTTGGCGTGCTCCTCGTCCCAGCGCCGCCGCAGCTCCTCGAAGCGGGCGAAGCGGTCCTTCCTGGCCTGGTGGTACGACGCGAAGCCACCGGGATGGGTCCACACCGTGTTCCCGGCGAACCCGAGCTCCACGGTCACGACACGGGTCGCGGTGTTGTCGAGCAGCTCGCGGTCGTGACTGATCATCAGCACGGTCTTGTCGCTGGCCCGCAGCCGCTGCTCGAGCCAGATCTTGCCGGGGACGTCGAGGTAGTTGTCGGGCTCGTCGAGCAGCAGCACCTCGTCGGGTCCGCTGAGCAGCGACTCCAGCACCAGCCGCTTCTGCTCGCCGCCGGACAGGGTCGAGAGCGCGCGGTACTTCGCCCGCTCGTAGGGCACCCCCAGCGACGCGCTGGTCACGACGTCCCAGGTGACCTCGAGGTCGTAGCCGCCGGCGTCGGCGTACTCGGCCAGCGCCTCGGCGTACCGCATCTGGGTGGCCTCGTCGTCGCTCTCCATCAGCGCCAGCTCGAGCCGGTCCACCTCGTCGGCGGCGGCGCGCACCCGCGGCGGCGCGACGCTGCGCAGCAGGTCGGCGACGGTCGGGTCCTCGCCGAGCCCGGCCTTCACGTCCTGGCGCATGACGCCGAGACCGCCGCTGCGGGTCACGACGCCCGCGTGCGGCACGAGGTCGCCGGTCACGATGCGCAGCAGGGTGGTCTTGCCGGCACCGTTGGCGCCGACCAGCGCGACCTTGGCGCCCTCGCCGACGCGGAACGACACCTCGTCGAGCAGCACCCTCCCGTCGGGCAGCTCGTACCTCACCCCGGCGACGTCCACGTGTCCCACGTCCGAGGATTCTCCGCGATGACCCCGTCCCGGGTCACCTCGATATCGCCACCCGGGGTGGCGCGGGGCTTGGTGACCTGCGCCATAGTGAGCCCATGCAGCTCGCCCTGTCGCCCGAGGACCAGGCCTTCCGCGAGGAGATGCGGACCTTCTTCACCACCGTGGTGCCGGAGGAGATCCGCACCAAGGTGCTGGAGGGTCGGGAGCTCTCCAAGGAGGAGATCGCCGGGAGCATGAAGCTCCTCGACGACCACGACCTCGCCGTGCCGCACTGGCCCGAGGAGTGGGGCGGACGCGGGTGGAGCGACCTGCAGCGCCACCTCTACCTGGAGGAGATGCAGGCGGCCGGCTGCCCGGTCCCGCTGGCGTTCAACGCCTCCATGATCGGGCCGGTGCTCGCGCAGTTCGCCAGCCAGGAGATGAAGGAGCGCTTCCTCCCGAAGACGAAGAGCTGCGAGATCTGGTGGTCCCAGGGCTTCTCCGAGCCCGACGCCGGCTCCGACCTGGCCAGCCTGCGCACCAGCGCGGTCAAGGACGGCGACGACTGGGTCGTCAACGGCCAGAAGACCTGGACGACGCTGGGCCAGCACGGCGACTGGATCTTCACCCTCGTGCGCACCGACCCCGAGGTGAAGAAGCAGGCCGGCATCTCGATGCTGCTCATCGACATGACGAGCCCCGGCCTCACCGTCCGCCCGATCGAGCTGATCGACGGCGGCCACGAGGTCAACGAGGTGTGGTTCGAGGACGTCCGGGTCCCGGGCGAGAACCTCGTCGGCGAGCCCGGCCAGGGCTGGACGATGGCCAAGTTCCTCCTCGGCAACGAGCGCGTCGGCGTGGCCCCGGTGGGGGCCACCAAGGCCGCCCTGGCCCGCGCCAAGCGCCTCGCGCCGGAGCGCCTCGAGGAACCGCTCGTGGCCGCCCGGGTCGCCGAGCTGGAGAACGAGCTGCTCGCCCTCGAGCTCACCGCCCTGCGCGTGGTCGCCCACTCCGCCGACGGCGAGCCGCACCCGGCCTCGAGCGTGCTCAAGCTCAAGGGCACCGAGCTGCAGCAGGCCGTGACCGAGCTGCTCGTCGACCTCGCTGGTCCGGCCAGCCTGGCCAGCGGCACCGACGAGGGCGCCCTGCCCGACTGGGTGCACCGCACGGTGCCGACCTACCTCAACTACCGCAAGGCCTCGATCTACGGCGGCTCCAACGAGGTGCAGCGCCAGATCATCGCCCGCACGATCCTCGGACTCTGAGAGGCAGACCGGACATGGACTTCACCTACGACGACGAGCAGGACGCCCTGCGCGACGCGGTCCGCGGGCTGCTCGGCAAGGCCTACTCCGACTTCGAGCAGCGACGCCAGACCTGCAAGGCTGACCCCGGCTTCAGCGAGCAGGTCTGGTCGCAGATGGCCGAGATGGGCCTGCTGGGCCTGCCGTTCTCCGAGGAGGACGGCGGGGTCGGTGCCGGTCCGGTCGAGATCGCCATCGTGTGCCAGGAGATCGGCCGCGTCATCGCCCCCGAGCCCTACCTCCACGCGGTGGTCCTCGCCGGCGGCCTGGTCCAGGCCTGCGGCACCCCCGACCAGCGTCAGGACGTGCTCGGCGCGCTCGCCTCGGGCGAGCGGCTGCTCGCCTTCGCCCACGACGAGCCGGGCTCACGCTGGGCGCCCACCGCGAGCGCGGTGACCGCCGCGCAGGACGGCGCTGATCCCGACAGTGGTGGCTGGACCCTCACCGGCACCAAGGAGCCGGTCGTCCAGGGCGCCCGCGCCGACCAGCTCGTGGTCAGCGCCGCGCTGCCCGACGGCGGCACCGGGTTGTTCCTCGTCGACGCCGAGGCCGCCGAGCGCACCGGCTACCCGACGTACGACGGTGGGCGCGCCGCCCAGGTGACCTTCGACGGCACCCCGGCGACCCCGCTCGGCGAGCCGGGCCGCGACCTGGCCGGCAGCATCGCGACGGTGCTGGACATCGCCCGGATCATGGCCGCCAACACCGCGGTCGGTGCCATGGAGACCGCGTTGCGCACGACCTGCGGCTACCTCACCAGCCGCAAGCAGTTCGGCGTCACGCTCAACACCTTCCAGGCGCTGACCTTCCGTGCGGCCGACATGTACGTCTCCCTGGAGCTGGCCACCAGCGTCGTGTCGTGGGCGACCATGGTGCTGCAGACCGGCGACCCCGCCCGGGTCCGCGACGCCGCTGCCCGCGCCGGGCTGCAGGCCAGCCGCGCCGGTCGCCACGTCGGCCAGGAGGCCATCCAGCTGCACGGCGGCATCGGCATGACCGCGGAGTACTCCGTCGGCTCCTACACCGCTGTCCTCACCGCCCTCGACCACCTGCTCGGCGACGGCGACCACCACCTCGCCGACCTCGCCGCGACCGTCGCCGGCCACGGAGCCATCGACCCGCTCGCGGTCGGCTGAGACCGGGCGAGGAGCACCCTGCGATGACCGACCTGCACCCCGAGCTCGACCCCGCCACCGGTGCGCTGCTGCAGTTCCTGGCCGCGGCCGGCACACCCCCGATGTCGCAGCAGACTCCCGAGCAGGCCCGTGCCGGGTTCCGCACGCTCGCCGTGGACCTGCGCGACGACTCGCTGCTGCCCCCGATGGCCGAGGTCACCGACACCGAGGTGCCGGGCGCGGCCGGGCCCCGCCCCGCTCGGGTCTACCGGCCGCACGCCGAGGGCCCGCTGCCGACCGTGCTGTTCCTGCACGGCGGTGGCTTCGTGATCGGCGACCTCGACACCCACGACCTGGCCTGCCGCACCATCGCCGATCACAGTCGCGCGGTGGTGGTCTCCCTCGACTACCGCCTCGCGCCGGAGCACCCGTTCCCGGCGGCGGTCGAGGACACCCTGGTCGCCGCCGACTGGATGGTCGAGCACACCGCCGAGCTCGGCGGCGACCACCGCACCGCCGTGGCCGGCGACTCCGCCGGCGGCAACCTCGCCGCCGTCACCGCCCAGCACCTGCGCGACCAGGGGTACGACCTCACCGCCCAGCTGCTGATCTACCCCGTCACCGAGATGGGTGCCGACACCGCCTCCTTCCGCGACAACGCCGAGGGCTACTTCCTCGACGCCGAGACGATGCTCTGGTTCGGCGCCCAGTACGCCGGTCCCGCCGGCGTGGACCCGAGCGACCCGCGTCTGTCCCCGCGCCTCGGCGACCTGGCCGGGCTCGCTCCCGCGGTGGTGGTCACGGCCCAGTTCGACCCGCTGCGCGACGACGGCGACGGCTACGCGAGAGCCCTCGCGGACGCCGGCGTCCGGGTCGAGCACCGGCGGTTCGCGGGCCTGATCCACGGCTTCGTCGACATGGGGCGCCATTCCCCAGCGGCCGACGCGGCGGTCCTGGAGACCTGCCGGCTCTTCGGGGAGCTCCTCCACCGCTGACCCGCAGGCGGACGGACCAGCCACGCGGGAACGGGCGCCCCGGCCGGGAGTGAGCGGGTGTGAGATAGGCACACCCGGTCCCCGGGCCGTGACCGCACGGGTAAGGCCTCGTTGCGCCTGACGTGACCCTCCGAGCCACGTTGCTGACCTCCGGCCTCGTGGGTGGCCTCGCCTCCGCCGCCCTGGCCGTCCCCCGGCGGTGACCGCCGCCGGGGCCGACGAGCGAGCGGGCCTCGCCCCGCAGCAGACCGTCGGCGGCCTCCCCGAGATCCACCGCCACCTCGGCGAGCCCGGCGAGGTGATCGCCCGCAGCGCCACGATGCGCAGCGCCGACGCGGCCCGCGACGCCCGCGGGTTCGGCACCGGGTGGTCCGACGGGCCGCTGCCGATGCCCGCGTCCTACCCGGTCCAGCCCGAGCTGACGACGTGCCCCGACGAGCCCGACGCACGGCGACTCCTACGAGTACGACCTCTTCCTCCCGGGCCGCGGCGTACGACGTCGAGCTGGTGAGCCCGGCCCCGGCGCAGGTCGCCGCGCTGGACGACCCCGCCACCCGTGGCCTCGACGACCTGGTCGGCCGTGACGCTGCGCCTGTCGTCGGGGCGGGTCGAGGTGCAGGTCCTCTTCCGCGGAGACGACCTGCGCGCGCCGAGCCGCAGCGGCACGAAGCGCGTCACCGTGGGCTGAGTCACGGCGTCGACCGGTCGCGGCTGGTTGGATGGCGGGATGCACGACTGGAACGCGCTGCTCACCGCCGCCACCGGCCGCGTCGCCCGGCTCATCGACGAGGTCGACCTGACCGCGTCGGTGCCCGCGTGCCCGGAGTGGTGCGTCGCCGACCTGGTCGAGCACCTGGGCAGCGTCCACCAGTGGGCGCGTCACGCCGTCCTCGAGGGCACCCCGGAGGGCCGGCCCGAGGACGCGCCGGCGGACCTGAGCGAGCTCGCCGCCTGGTACGCCGGGCACGCCGGTGACCTGGTCGAGACCCTCGCCACCACCGACCCCGCCGCGCCGGCATGGACCTTCGGACGCGGTGTCGGCACCGCGGGCTGGTGGGCCCGACGCCAGACCCACGAGGTGTCGATCCACACCTACGACCTGCTCTCGGCCGCCGGTCGTGAGGAGGAGTGGCAGCCCGACCCCGTGCTCGCCTGGGACGGGGTCCGCGAGGTCCAGGACACCTTCTACCTGCGCCAGGTGAAGATGGCTCGCACCGAGCCGCTGGCCGGCACCCTGGTCCTCGAGGCCACCGACGTCCCCGGCGGAGCCGACCCGGTGCGCATCGGCGACGGCGAGCCCCACGTCCACCTGCGCGGCACCGCCCGCGAGCTCCTGCTGCTCCTGTGGCACCGCGCCACCACCGACGACCCCGCCGCCGCCCCGCCCGAGCGTCTGCGGCGCTTCGTGCACGACTTCAGCGCCTGGCACGCGTCGCACAGCCGCGTCGGCCGCATCGTGCAGTACGAGTTCGACGCGCTGCCCCCGGAGCACCGCTCCGAGGTGGCCGCGCTGCGTCGCGCCATCGAGCGCGTCATGCAGCGCGTGCTCGAGGGCGGCGTCACCCACCCGGCGCTTGAAGGGCCGCAACCCGGCCGGGGTCAGGCCCTGCTGTGTCAGGCGATCCCGTCGGGCGATGTCACGCAGCAGTGCTGATGGGTCGTCAGCGTCCGGGCCGGAACGAGGCGGGCAACAGGCCCGTCACCCGGCGGAACATGGCGGCAAAGGCGCTCTGGCTGTCATAGCCGCACATCCACGCGACCCGCTGCACCGGCAGATCGGCCTCCAGCAGCGGTATGGCCG
>NZ_LUPI01000078.1:0-19424 GCF_001627265.1 Nocardioides sp. REDSEA-S30_B4
TGCCCGCGGCTTCCGCAACTACGACAACTACCGGCTACGCATGCTCCTCATCGGCGGAGGACTCGACACCCTCATCCCCACCTGAAGTACGAAGAGCCGGCATACCGCTCCGCGATCACCGGGCGGTACGTGACGAAGGGGACCGCCCAGCGATCGCCGAACACCACCGTCACCGAGAACGGCTGACGTGTCGTCGCTGCGGCGGGCACCTGCTGGGGAGGCGGTGTCCGCCGTTGCCGCGACTCCAGCATCAGCATCGAATCGTCAGACCGCTTTTTGTCGGGGGAGGCAGTCATGCTGCTAATCCGGAAAGGAGTCCAAAATGCCCAACTACTGCGTTAACAAGGTCGCCCAGTCGAACGGCGATCACGAGGTGCACGACACCACCGCCGCCAAGTGGTGTCTGCCTAACCCCGCGAATCGCCAGGACTTGGGGTTTCACGCCGGCTGCGTCTCCGCGGTTCAGAGCGCGAAGAACTACTACTCGCAGGTCAACGGCTGCCGCTGGTGCGCACCCAACTGCCACACCGGGTAGGCGTCGACCGCGGCTGACTGCCGGTCGATGCGGGCAAATCCCTCAGTCCTCGCTCGAGAGGGCGGTCCTCGCTAGCAGCATCGCCATAGGAGTCAGTGTCCGACGGTCAATCCGTGGCAGGCCGTGGTCGCGCTGCTCGGACGCGATGTTGGCCAGCGCGTGCGTCGCCTCGCGGAGCGCCCAACCCGACTGGTCGGTGCTGACGGGTCGTCCATCGCGCTGTCGCCAGCCGAGGTAGGTCAGGGCTTCGGCCAATCGCTTTTCGTGCCGTCCCTCCGGTTCAGACACGAGGCACAGCAGGGCCAGCAGGCGAGCCTGGAACGTGAAGGTGTCCTCGTCGCCGTCGACGAGACGGTCGGCGAGGTGGCGCCACAAGGCGGCCGGGTCGGCCCGAGCGGCCTTCCCGAGCTTGGTGAGCAGGAGCTTGCCCTTGGACTTCCGAAGCAGCCCGATCTGCTGGAGCGACTGGCGGAACTCGAGCAGTGGGACCGTGAGGTCTTCACGATTGCGCTTCCCGATCCAATCCCCGACCACAGGAACGACCTCCGAGGCGGCCTCGACGTCGGCGGGTTTGAGATAGCCGGCTGCAGTCAGCGCGATGCCGTCGCGGGCTGCGCGATCGAGGAACCACTGGTACGCGCGAAGGTTGGCAGTCAGAGTCGGCACATCGGGTTGCTCGGGAGTCCCGATGGCGAGGGTGCGGGCGATGAAGTTGTCGCCGACCGGCGTCCGCTGGAGATGGTTCAGCAGGCGGACCAGGTCCGGGCGCACTCCCCATTCAGCGAGTCCACCGGCAGGTGAGACGAGGCGTTCGTTGAGCTCGGCGATATCGAAGGCAGCGGGCGCGTCGACGATCTCGGTGAGGTCTTCGGCATCGCGCAGTCCGCCGCAGTCGTCCGGCGGTGCGGCCCGTGCACCATCGACACACCTCGCCTGCGGCGCGTCGTCCGTCAGCGGGAGGACCTCTTCGAGGCGAATCGTCAGATCCCAGTTGTCGCCGTAGTCGTAGACGTAGTGCAAGACGTCGCCCGGCTCGACCAATGTTTCGTCGAGGGTCACCTCAGCATCGGGCGTTCCTTCGTCCTCGCCCTCCTCGACGTCGTACTCGCAGAGGAACCACTCAGCACCCATGTCGAACGTGTCGCCGCCGATGGAGAAGCGATGCAGGTGCGAATCCGTCCAGTCGTACGCCGCCTGCAAGACCTGGTGGACCGCGGCGAGCGTGAGATCCGAGCGCAGGTCAAGCCGTCGCCAGATCGGCGGATGTGCATCGTTGAGGTCGACCCGCACTCGGAAGATCGCCGGCTCGTCGCGCTTGGGGTGGCGCAGGTGCGGGTTGTTCGTCCGCTTCGCGAAGCCACCGCCTGAGACCACCGACATCTGGTCGGCGAGCGTCCGCAGGTCGCCGAGGTCAGTCCCTGAGATCAGCGCGTCGAACTGGCGGAGGAGGTCATCGTCGTCACCTGCGGGCACGGCCCGATCGTAGGCGTCGGCGGGTGAGGGCGCGGGGACACGAGGGATGTCCGACGCTTCTGGAAGGATCCGAGTCGAGACGGTATGAGGAGGTGGAGGCGTGGCACGTCCGATTCCAACCCCGCTGTACCACTTCACTCGCGTCGAGCACTTGCCGACGGTCATCGGCTCGGGTATCCAATGCGATGTCGTTGCTCAGACGCAGGGACTGCTTCTCAAGGAGATCGGCGAGCCTGGCATCAAGCAGTCGCGCCGCAGCCGTGACGTGCCGGTGCGGCCAGGAGGAGTGGTCGCGGACTACGTCCCGTTCTACTTCGCGCCAAGAAGCCCGATGCTCTATCGGATCGTCCACGGTGGCGTCGCGAGCTACACGGACGGAGACGCGCGAATCGTGTACCTCTGCACGACGCTCGAGCGGCTTGCGGGGCTGGGCCTGGACCCGATCCTTACCGATCGGAACGCCGCCAAGCGCTACGCAGAGTTCCACCGCTTCACCGACGGAGAGCCGGAGGAGGACTTCGTCGACTGGCCGCTGATGAAGGCGAAGATGTGGAACAACGACGGCGAGCACCCCGACCGGCTGGAACGACGGATGGCGGAGTGTCTCGTGCGCGGTGCGGTGCCCTGGGACGCGATCGAATATGTCGGAACCAAGAGTCAGACTGTCGTGGAAGAGGTGCAGTCGATGCTGGCTAGCGCCGATTGGATTCCCCGCGTGGAGATCCGTCGTGAGTGGTACTTCTGAGGCATGCTGGAGGTGAGATGATCAAGGAAACGGCTGGGAATCTGCTGAGCGCAGATGCCGAGGCACTCATCAACACGGTGAACACCGAGGGCGTGATGGGCAAGGGCATCGCGCTCCAGTTCAAGAAGGCCTACCCCGCGATGTACGACGCGTACCGGAAGGCAGCGAAGGCCGGCAAGGTCCGTCTCGGGCACATGCATGTCTGGCCGACGGGACAGATGACCGGCCCGAAGTACATCATCAACTTCCCGACCAAGGGCCATTGGAAGTCCAACTCCAAGCTCAAGGACATTGAGAGCGGTCTCGCGGATCTGATCGCCGTCATCCGCCGGCTCGGCATCGAGTCCATTGCTGTTCCGCCCCTCGGCTGCGGAAACGGCGGCCTCGACTGGGTCGAGGTGGAGCCAAGGATCATCGCTGCATTCGACGAGGTCCCGAACGTCGACGTGCTCTTGTTCCCTCCCGCCGGCGCACCGAGCGCGGCGGAGATGGTGACGGCGAGCCCGAGGCCGACGATGAATCCGAACCGCGCTGCGCTGGTGGAGATCCTGAACCGATATACGGGTCAGGCAATGCTGGCACCTGGCCAGATCGAGGCGCAGAAGCTCCTCTACTTCCTGCAGGTTGCGGGTCAGCCGCTGAGCCTCAACTTCGCCAAGCATCACTACGGTCCGTATGCCGACAACCTCCGGCACGTCCTGAACCTTCTCGAAGGCCACTTCATCCGAGGCTTCGGTGATGGCAGCGCACGCGTTGCCGACGCGGAGCCTCTCATCGTCCTGCCGGATGCCGCCGAGGAAGCGCAGCAGGTGCTCGCTGACGACACGGAGGCGCAGCGTCGGATCGACCAGGTACTTGAACTTGCCGAGGGTTTCGAATCCGCCTACGGACTCGAACTGCTGTCAACGGTGCACTTCGTGGCGCAGTCGATGCCGGATGCGACCGACGATGACCGCCTGCAGGCGATCTGGGCGTGGTCTCCGCGCAAGGCGCGAATGTTCACTGAGGACCACGTGCGGATCGCGCTGGAGACGCTTCGTGGTCAAGGCTGGCTGGCCCACCAGCTCGTCTCTGCCTGACGCTTGACGGTCGGGTGCTCCTTTCTTCTTCGCGCGCGCTGGGTCGGGTCGACAGCCTCCGCCAAGGAGGCATCAGTCAGGGTCGCCGGGATGCCTGCCAGGCGTCGTACGCATCACCGATCCGATCGGCCAGAGCCTTGTCGCGGTCGAGGGTGGCGTGTTGGTAGATGGCCATCGCTGCCTGGGAGGCGTGGCCGGCGCGGGCCTGAAGCTCGGCGCCCGTGGCGCCGTGCTGGCCGGCAAGCGTGAGTGCCGTGTGGCGAAGGTGGTGAATCGTCAGGTCCGGCCGGCCGGCCTTCGCGCGCGCCGGGCGGTAGCGATCCATCAAGTGGCGGACGCTCATGTGGTCGGTTCGGTCACCAGGGAACAGCAGACCCGAGGGACCCTCGGCGGTGTGCTCGAGCAGATGCTTCTGGAGCATCGAGAGGAACGGCGGCGGGGCGTGGACGGTCCGGATGCCCTTGGCCGTCTTGGGTGAGCTGATCGGTCGACCGCACTCAGGGCACGCGCCGCGGGCGGACGGGTCGGCGTCCTTGTCGACCTTGCGGGTGACGTCGATCCGCCCGGTCACACCGTCGACATCCGAGCGCCGCAGCTCCAACAGCTCGCCCTCGCGCAGGCCCACGAAGGCGGCGAGGACGATCAGCAGCTTCAGCCGGTCGGGCATTGCGTCGATGATCACCGCCAACTCATCGAAGGTCGCGGGGATGGCGACGTTCTTGACCGGCGCACTACTCGCGCCGCGGATCTTAGGTGGCGCCCGGTCGATCAGCTCCTCTTCCTCGGCCGCTTGGAGGATTGATCGCAGCAGCCGGTAGGAGGCCGCGTTCGTCGACTCCTTCGCCGGGTCGAGGGATGCGCGCCAGGCCTTGATCTGCGCGAGGGTCACCTCGTGGAGGGGCGCGTCTCCGAAGAACGGGAGGATCTGGCCCTTCAGTAGCGCGCGGTAGCCGCGGACCGTGTTCGGCCGAAGGCCGCGCTCAGCCAAGTAGCGCTCGGCGAAGCTCTGCAGGGTGTTGGACTCTGCCTCGCGAAGACGTCGTTCGGCCGCCTCCTTCCTGGCCTGCGGGGATGTCCATTGGTCCCGGTCGATCAGTGCCCGCTCGGCCGCAAGCCACGCCTCGGCGTCCATCTTGGTCGCCAGTGTGCGGGAGTGGCGTACGCCATCCGACATGGCGTAGCGAGCCCGGTAGGTGACCTGCCCGGACCTGCTGACTCGTCGCTCGACCTCACCGAACCCGCGTCGCCGTGCCATCCCGAGACCTCCCTGACCCCATGCTGCGTTGGCACACTACGGTACGTGTGGGGGACCGGTGGGGGAAGAGGTGTCAACAGATGGCCTCTGATGACCGCGCCTGACCTGCGCATTTATGCTCGATCGCTGCCAAAGGACAGCCGATGATCTTGCTTTGCAAGCAGGGGGTTAGGGGTTCGAGTCCCCTAGGCTCCACCGACCGATCTCGAACGTCCCGTCCTACGCGGCCTGCGCACCGACTCCCTTAGGGTCGCGCTGCGACTCTTCCCAAGATCCCGCGCGATCCCGCCGACGACTACTCCGCCGCAGCGATCGCGGCGCGCGGTGAGTACGCCGAGGAGCAGACGGGCGCGCGGGTCGAGCACGTGTCGTCGTACTCGCTGGGGCCGGGCACGCTGCCGGGCAACATCGAGAACTTCGTCGGCGTCGCCCAGGTGCCGATCGGGTTGGCCGGGCCGCTGCTGGTGGACGGTGAGCACGCGCAGGGCGAGTTCGTGGTGCCGATGGCGACCACCGAGGGAACGCTGGTCGCGTCGTACAGCCGCGGCATGAAGCTGTGCCGGGCGGCCGGCGGCATCACGACCACCGTGCTCGACGACCGGATGCAGCGGGCGCCGGTGTTCTGCTTCGCCAGCGCGCGCGAGGCTCGGGACTTCAAGGTCTGGCTCGACGCGCACGTCGACGAGATCGCCGCCGCTGCGCACAGCACGACGAGCACCGGCCGGCTGCTCGACATCCAGACCTTCGCCGCGTCCAAGCACCTCTACACGCGCTTCAGCTACTCCCCCGGCGACGCAGCGGGGCAGAACCTCACCGGCAAGGCGACGTTCGCGGCGTGCGCGTGGATCAAGCAGCACTACCCCGGCGAGCTGCACTTCCTGCTCGAGGGCCAGTTCGCCACCGACAAGAAGACCTCGGTGGTCAACATGCTGCACACCCGCGGCAAGCGCGTGGTCGCCGAGGTCACGCTGCCCGCGGCGCTGGTCGAGGAGCAGATGCACGTCTCGACCGACAAGCTCTACGCCGCTCGTATGAAGGGCCAGCTCGGCTCGATCATGAGCGTCACCAACAACAACGGCAACCACTCGGCCAACGGCATCACCGCGGTGTTCATCGCCACCGGGCAGGACGTTGCCAACGTGGCGGAGTCCTCGGCGTTGTACGGCTTCTCCGAGCTGCTGCCGAACGGGGACCTCTACGCCTCGGTCACGCTGCCCTCCCTCATCGTCGCGACGTACGGCGGTGGCACGGGTCTGGCCACGCAGCGCGAGTGCCTGGAGCTGCTCGGCTGCTACGGCAGCGGCGGGGTCCTCAAGCTGGCCGAGATCATCGCGGCGACCGTGCTGGCCGGCGAGCTGTCGCTGGGCTCGGCCGTCGTGGCGGAGGAGTGGGTCCAGGCGCACGACGACCTGGGGCGCAACCGGCCCTGACCGTGCGTGAGTGACGTCTCGGCCGTGCGCGAGTGACGGGTGGGCCGTGCGTGAGTGACGGGTGGGCCGGGCGTGAGTGACGGGTGGGCCGTGCGTGAGTGACGGGTGGGCCGTGCGTGAGTGACGCTTCGGCCACCTGGGGCGGTCGGGAATGGCACACTCTGCGGGTGCGCGCCTCACGACCCGGAGCTGACCGGTCCCGTCGGTCACGGAGGGGAGCAGGGACCGCCGCCCGGCCCGCGGCCGCGATGGCGGGGGTGCTGGTCGCAGCGGTCGCTCTGACCGGCTGCACGTCCTCCAGCCCGCCGCCGCAGGGGCAGGAGCCAGCCGCGCCGCAGGCGACCCTGACCGTCAGCCCGGTCGACATCACCCCGGCGCAGCGGGCGTTGGCGCACGTGCCGGCCGACGTCACCGCGGTGACCATCACCGACTTCGACCGGGCCGCCCTGCAGCTCGGGCTCGACGAGGTGAGCAGCGACCTCCCGCAGCGCGAGCGCAACGCCTTCTGGGACCGCGCCCAGCGCGAGACCGCCATCCTCAGCGACGGCCTGCTGCGCCCGGTCGGCCCGCAGCTGCTCCGCGACCACTCCTTCTCCCAGGAGGACGTCGGCTGGGAGGCCCGGCTCTTCGACGCCGAGGGCCAGGAGGTCGGCTGGATCCTCGGGCTGCACACGATCATCGACCCCCGCGCGGTCGAGAAGGCCGTCGACGCCGGGGTCGGGCCGCTGGCCGACGCGGTCGTGGACGTCGACGCCGGCCTGGTGCTGTCGGGCGCCGCCGTGGACGTGGACGACCCGTGGGGCGACGACGACGCCACGGGGATGCTCGTGACCGGCACCGCGGTCGGCACCTACGTGGAACGGGGATGCGTCCCCGCACCGGTTGGGGCCACCGGCCTCGAGCCGCTGTCGGCGTACTCCGTCGCGCTGGAGGGGACCCTGGCCACCGTGCGCCTGGGCACCGATCGGCAGGACCTCTTCGAGCGGATCGCCCTGGCCGCCGATGACAAGGACGTCGCCCGAGTGCTCGAGGGCGGGGTCGCCGACCCGGCCTCGGGCCGCATCGGCTACCGCCTCGTCGACCCGGTCGGCGCGGCGGAGCTGACGCTGCGCCGGGCGCTGCCGTTCGCGGCCTGCGCGGACTGACGCACCCCCGCCCGCGGCCGGGGCCGGACCTCAGGCCAGCGCGGCGTGCTCCGAGGCGTCGTGGGCGGAGAAGACCGTGACCTCGCCGGCGTGCGCGGCGTACATCTCCCGCAGCCGAGCCTGGTTGTCGCGTCGCAGCCGGTCGTCGGCGGCGAGGAGGCGCTGGTAGACCTTCAGCCCGACCGGGGGTGCGGGCGGGGTCTGCTTCTCGGAGGTGTGGAAGTAGGAGTCACCGGCGTGCAGCAGCCACCCCTCGGCGGTGCGGACCGCGACGCCGCAGTGGCCGCGGGTGTGGCCGTGCAGCGGCACCAGCAGCACCTCGCCCGCCGAGCCACCGTTCGCGCCGGGCAGCGCGGACACCGCCGACAGCCCCATCCACGACTCGCCGGCCGTGGTGTGGGTGACCCACTGCGGTCCGTGCGCCCACTGCACCGGGAGGTAGCGCGCCTTCTCACGGAGGGTCGGCGCCGTGGCGGCGGCGAGCTCGGCCTCGTGCACGTGCACCCGCGCGGTCGGGAAGTCCGCGAGTCCACCGGCGTGGTCGAGGTCGAGGTGGGTCAGCACGACGTCGGTGACGTCGGCGGGGTCCAGCCCGCGGGCGAGCAGCTGGGCGTGCACCGTCTCGGCCGGGTCGAGCGTCGGACGCACCATGGCCCGGAACGGCTGTCCCAGCCGCTTCGGGTCGGCCACGTCCCCGCGGCCGAAGCCGGTGTCGACCAGCAGCAGGCCCTCGGGCCGCTCGACGACCAGGGTGTGGGCGACCATCTCGGTCGGCGACAGGCGGCCGCCGAAGGTCCCGGCGGGGCGCATGGTGGCGGCGTTGAGGTGGTGGACTCGCACGAGGCCCGAGTCTGTCAGTCGCGACCGGTCGCGTGCAGCGCCTTGACCGTCGGGCTGGACGCGACGCTGCTCGGCTCGGGGTAGGTCCCCAGCACGCGGTCGGCGGTGCCGGCGGTGACCACGGCGAACCAGTAGTGCTCGTTCTTGTAGTGGTGCAGGCGGTGGTTGCGCCACACCGAGCGGTACCACCGCGAGCGCGGCTTGTAGTCGCTGTGCACGAGGTAGTGGGTCCACTCGTAGCCGAGCATGATCGCGTACGCCGACACCAGGAAGGTCCACGCCCACGAGGACCCCACGGCGAGCAGCGGACCGTCGGTGACCAGCCCGGTCACCGCGAAGCCCGCCACTGCGAAGACCGCCAGCAGCCACAGCAGGGCCCGCCACGGGATGAACACCAGCGGCAGGTCGCGCGGGTCGGCGTGGTGGGCGCGATGCTCCTGGGCGAGGTGGGAGTCGATGGTGATCGGTCCGACCCGGCGCGGCTTCCAGTGCAGCACGGCCACGTGGACGACCCACTCGATGAGCGGGAAGAGCGCGAGCAGGGTGGCGGGGACCAGCAGCTCCCAGGCCGAGCCGGCACCCACCAGCACCCGGCCGAGCACCGCCACCGCGAGCGCGGTGGTGATCATCGGCGGGCTGGGGTGCCGCCAGAACTCCCGCCAAGCGGCACGCAGGGACAGCGTCTCGCGGCGCCTGGCCTGGCCGGTGATGCGCTCCTCGTCGGCGGCCAGACGCTGGGCGGCGGCGGCCTCGATCTGCGGGTCCACGCGGGTCACCTCAGTCCTCCGGCCTGGAGACGGTCGAGGTGGCAGTGGCGTCGGGAAGGGCATCGCCGTCGCCCAGCTCGCTGAGCGCGCCGAGGATCGCGTCGGTGGCCGGGCGCAGCACCCGCTCGGCGGCGGCGCGGGAGACGTCGGGGTCGCCGGAGGCGATCGCCGACACCAGCAGCCGGTAGGCCTCGACCTGCCCGACCTCCAGCGCCATCACCGGGGCCAGCGCCTCCAGGGCGGGCTCGTAGGCCGCCCGCAGGCTGTTGAACATCAGTCGGAAGACCAGCGAGTCGGCGGCGTCGACGACCTGGTCCCACAGCTCAAGGGCGTGCACCTGGCGCTCGACGTCGTCGTCGGTGGTCGAGAGCGCGTCGACCACGTCGGTCAGGGACGCGGCCAGCGTCGGTCCCCCGCGCCGGGCCGCGAGCGCGGCCACGGTCGGGCCGACCGCCAGGCGCGCCTCCAGGACGCTGCGCGCCACGGCGGTGTCCAGTCCACCGGCGCGCACCAGCAGGCGCGGGAGCAGGTCGAGACCGGCGTACCGCTTGAAGTCGCGGACCGTGGTGGCCTCGCCCTGCCGGACCTCCACGAGCCGGGTGGCGGCCATCCGCTGCAGGGCCTCCCGCACGGCCGGCCGGGAGACGCCCAGCACCTCGGCGAGCCGGCGCTCGCTGGGCAGCTGCTCACCCGGCGCGAGGCCCCCGTCGACGACCTCGGCGAGCACCTGGTCGAACACCTCGTCGGGCACGGAGCGGCGGGTCACGGGCTGGAGCGGCATGTCGGGACAGTAGGAGGACCTGAGGTCAGAGGTCAAGTGGTCAGACCAGTGGCCGATCGCAGGACGGTCGGGACCGCTCCGTACCCTGGAGGTGTGCTCGCCGTCCTCGCCCCCCGCTACTGGGGCGCGCACCTGCTCGCCCTGGTCCTGATGGCCGCGGCGGCCGGCCTGGGGTGGTGGCAGTACGACTCATACCAGGCCCGGCGCGCCGCGGAGGCGGTCGACCTGACGCAGGCCGAGCCGCTCGCCCTCACCTCGGTGATGGGCCCCGACGAGCCCTACCCCGGCGACCGCGTCGGCCAGCCGGTGACCGTCGAGGGCACCTGGGTGCCGACCGGGACGGTCCTGGTGTCCGGCCGCGAGCACGAGGGCGAGGACGGCTTCTGGCTCGTCACGCCGCTGGCGGTGGGCGGCGCCGAGGACCCGGCGCTGCCGGTGGTGCTCGGCTGGACCGCCGACCCCGACGCGGCCCCCGCGCCGCCGCAGGGCACCGGCGAGGTGATCGGCTGGCTGCAGCCCACCGACGGCACCGGCGAGACCGACACCGACCGCACCGACGACGTGATCCCCCAGGTCCGCACCGCCGACCTGATCCAGCACGTCGAGCAGGACCTGTACGGCGCCTACGCCGTGCTCGACCACGACCGCTCCCCCGTGGTGCCCGGCGCCGACGCCCTGGAGCCGGCCGACCTCGAGCAGCTCCCCCCGCCGGCCGGCGGCACCGGGCTGCGCAACCTGCTCTACGCCCTGGAGTGGGTCGTCTTCGGAGGCTTCGCCGGCTTCGTGTGGTGGCGCTACGTGCGCGACGTCACCCGGGCGGGACGGGACGAGGGCGCCGAGCAGGAGTCGGCCTCCGGTCCCCCGGTACCGTCGGGCACGTGACGGACGACCTGCCCGAGGACCTGCGCACCCCGCTGCGTGCCTACCGCTTCATGGCGACCGTCGTGGGGCTGCTTCTCGTGGTGCTGTGCCTGGTCGGGCTGCCGCTGCACTACGGCTACCTCGTCTCCGACGCCGCCTGGCTGGCGCAGGGCTCCGGCGAGGGCTACGAGGCCGGCGAGTTCATCTCCGAGTACCTCGGCGTCGCGCACGGCTGGCTCTACATGATCTTCCTCTTCTGCGCGTTCTGGCTCTCCCGGCGCGCCGACTGGGACATCCCCTTCACCGCGGTGACGCTGGTCTGCGGCACCGTCCCCCTGCTGAGCTTCTGGGCCGAGCACCGCGCCACCGAGCGGGTGCGCACCGAGGTCCACGAGTCGCTCCCCGCCTGACCACGCACCTGCGCCGAGACCTGCCGTGACCCAGCCGCGCACCGCCTACGTCCTCGGCGGTGGCGGCGCGCTCGGGGCCGTCGAGGTCGGCATGCTCGGCGCCCTGCTCGAGCGCGGCATCACCCCCGACCTGGTGCTCGGCACCAGTGTCGGTGCCCTCAACGGCGCCTTCGTCGCCCAGGACCCGACCCCCGACGTGGTGGACCGGCTCACCGGGCTGTGGGAGACCGTCGCCGCCTCCTCCCGGGAGGTGTACGGCGACCGCCCGCTGCGCGCGGTGCGACGAGCCGTCGCCACGGGCACCCACGTGTGGTCGGCCAAGCCGCTGGCGACCCGGCTGCGCGAGGAGCTCGGCGAGGTGACCTTCGCCGACCTCGCCGTGCCGCTGCAGGTCTGCGCGGCCCACATCGAGCGGGCCGCGGAGCACTGGTTCGACACCGGGGACGTGGTCGACGCAGTGGTCGCGAGCGCCGCCGTACCCGGGCTGCTGCCGCCCAAGGAGATCGACGGTGAGCACTACCTCGACGGGGGGATCGTGAACTCGGTGCCCGTCGCCCGGGCCCACCAGCTCGGTGCCACCCGGGTCTTCGTGCTGCAGGTGGGCCGGATGGAGCGCCCGCTGTCGGCGCCTCGCCGGCCGTGGGACGTCGCACGGGTGTCCTTCGAGATCGCCCGACGGCACCGCTTCAACCGGGAGATGGCCGAGCTGCCGGAGTCGGTCGAGGCGCACGTGCTGCCGACGGGCGGCACGTCCGAGCGCGACGACTCGGTGTGGGCCACCCGTGACTTCAGCGGGGTCGTGGAGAAGATCCGGCTCAGCCGGGAGGCCGGCGCGGCCTACCTCGACGAGCACCTGGCCTGAGTCGGCGCTCCGCACCCACGTCTCCGCACCCACGTCTCCGCACCCACGTCTCCGCGCCCACGTCTCCGCTTCGGGGGCCGTGCGGTGGTGTGATGGACCCGTGCGGGTCCTGAGACGGCTGGTGAGCGTGCCTGTGGTGCTCGGTCTCACCGTGCTCCTGTGGACCACCCTGCCGCTGTGGGTGCTCGTCGCTGCCGCCGCCTCGCCCTTCCTGCCCGGTCGGTGGCGGGCGCCTCGGGTGCTGTGGATGGTCGTGGTCTACCTGACGATGGAGGCGGTGCTGCTGGCGATCCTGCTGGGGCTGTGGCTGGCCTCGGGCTTCGGGCGGCGGTTGCGCACGTCGTACTTCGAGGGCATCCACTACGACCTCGTGCAGGGCGTGATGGCGGTGCTGTTCTCCGAGGCGCGGCGGGGGCTGCACCTGGAGGGGGTCAGCCAGGGATCCGTGCCCGACGCGCACCCCGGCGTGCCGATCCTGGTCTGCTGCCGGCACGCGGGCCCGGGGGACTCCTTCACGCTGATCCACACCCTGATGGCGTGGTACTCCCGCGAGCCGCGCGTCGTGCTCAAGGCGACGCTGGCGTGGGACCCGGTGATCGACACGCTGCTGCACCGCATCCCGGCGCGCTTCATCACGCCGGGCCGGGGAGTCGACCTCGAGGCCGAGATCGCGGCGCTGGCGACCGGCCTGGACGAGAACGACGCGTTCGTGATCTTCCCCGAGGGCGGCAACTTCACCCAGGCCCGGCGACACCGCGCCATCGAGCGGCTCGACCAGCTCGGCCTGCACGGGATGGCGCGCCGTGCCGAGGAGATGGTCCACGTCCTCGCCCCCCGTCCCGGCGGGTTGTTGGCCGCCCTGGACGCGGCCCCCGAGGCCGACGTCGTGCTGGTCGCCCACACCGGGCTCGACCACGTCGTGACGATGCGGGAGCTGTGGCGCGCGATCCCGATCGACAAGCAGATCACCATGAAGTGGTGGCAGGTGCCGCGCTCGGAGATCCCCGCGGACCGCGAGGAGCGCATCGACTGGCTCTACGGCTGGTGGGAGCGCATCGACGCGTGGGTCGAGCAGCACCGCGTCGTCGTCGGTGGTCGGGCGGCGCCGGTGCCGACCGGCGGGGACGGGACCGTGGACGACGAACGGCCGGAGGAGCCACGCTCCTCCGGCCGTCGCTGACCCGTGCGGCTCCCGGGCTACTTCTTCTCGTCGATCTCCACGACCTCGGCCGGGTCGTCCGGCGTGGTCGCGGCGTGCTTGCCCTCGGCGCTGTCGGCCAGGGCCTCGTCCGGCGAGGAACCACCGGTGTCGTCGGCCTCGCTGCCGGCGGCGGTCGCCGCGCCGGCCATCGGGGCGGCGGGCGAGGGGGCCGGGCTGGCCGGGGGCGGCGGGGACGGCACGTAGGAGGACTGCCAGGACGCGGAGTCCTGACCGCCGCCCTGGACCTTCTTGGCCACCACGGCCACCACACCGGCGAGACCGCCGATGAGCACGAGCTTCTTGAGCTTCGAGCCCTTCTTCTTCGGCTCCTCGCCCCTGAGGTCGGCCACCTTGGCGGCGACGGCGCCACCGGCGGCGGTGCCGGCGAGCGCCGTGTTGGCCTCGCTCAGACCGGCGCTGGCGCGCTCGCCGAGCTCGCTGGCCTTCGTGGAGGCGTAGGCGGCACCGCTGGCGACGTACGGCGCGGCCTTGCGGCGCGCGTCGGCGATCGCCGGACCAGCCTTCTCCCGGGCCTCGCCGCTCAGCTCCACGGCCCGGTCACGGGCGTCGAGGAGGTAGGGCGTGGCCTTCTCGCGCGCATCGGCGATGGCGGGACCGGCCTTCTCGCGGGCCTCGGAGATCGCGGCCTCGACCTGCGGGCGCACCGTCTCCACCACCGACTCCACGTAGTCGCCGGCCTGCTCGATGAGGGACTTCTTCTTCCGCAGACGCATCCGCGTCACTTCCTCTCGTCGGTTCACGTCCATCGAACCACGCCCCGCGCTCACCCGAGAAGGTGCCCGCGGGGGGTCACCTTGCCGCGCGTGCGAGGATCGTCGCTGGACGACGGCTCTTCGTCGTCCTCCGGTGTACCCCGATCGCGTGAAAGGCAGTCATGGCTGACCCGCAGGCCGTCCTCAAGACCAACCGAGGCGACATCGTCCTCAACCTCTTCCCGAACCACGCGCCCGAGACGGTCGCCAACTTCACCGGTCTCGCGACCGGCGAGAAGGACTACGACGCCGGCAACGGCCGCAGCGGCCCGTTCTACGACGGCCTCGGCTTCCACCGCGTCATCTCCGGGTTCATGATCCAGGGCGGCTGCCCGCTCGGCACCGGCACCGGCGGCCCGGGCTACACCTTCAAGGACGAGCCGCACCCCGAGCTGGTCTTCGACAAGCCCTACCTCCTCGCGATGGCGAACGCCGGCCCGGGCACCAACGGCTCGCAGTTCTTCATCACCGTCGGCGCGACCACGTGGCTGAACTTCAAGCACACGATCTTCGGCGAGGTCGCCGACCAGGCCTCGCGCGACGTCGTCGACGCCATCGCCACCACCCAGACCGGCCCCGGCGACCGCCCGGTCGAGCCCGTGGTCATCGAGACCGTGGAGATCCGCGAGGCGTGAGCCAGCCTCCGACCCCCGAGCCGGGCGTGCCGGTCTGCTACCGGCACCCCGGCCGGGAGTCCCACATCCGCTGCCAGCGCTGCGACCGGCCGATCTGCCCGGACTGCATGCGCGACGCGTCGGTGGGCTTCCAGTGCCCCGACTGCGTGGCGGAGGGTGCTCGCACGACCCGCCAGGGCCGCACGACGTACGGCGGCACCCGCCGCCCCGACGCCGCCGCGACCTCCATCGCGCTGATCGCCGTCAACGCCGGCGTGTGGTTGGCGATCACGTTGACCGGCGGCTCGGCCAGCCGGCTGGTCGACCTGCTCGCGCTGCAGCTGCGCGGCGGATGCGCGCTCGACGGCTTCTATCGACCCAACATCGTCGAGCAGGCCTGTACGGGGACCTGGATCCCCAGCTTCGCCGACGGCGCCTTCTGGCAGGTGCTCACCTCGGGCTTCGCCCACGTGCAGCTGCTGCACATCGGCTTCAACATGTTCGCCCTGTGGGTGCTCGGACCGCAGCTCGAGCAGCTCTTCGGCCGGGGCAGGTTCCTGGCGCTGTACTTCCTCTCCCTGCTGGCCGGCTCGGTGGTGGTCCTGTGGGCCGCCCCGGAGTACCAGGCCACCCTCGGTGCCTCGGGTGCCATCTACGGCCTCTTCGCCGCGCTCGTGGTCTGCGTGCGCAAGGTCGGCGGCGACCTGCGCCAGCTCGGCGCGCTGATCGCGGTGAACCTCGTGATCACGTTCATGGTCCCCAACATCTCCTGGCAGGGGCACCTCGGCGGCTTCGCCGGCGGCCTCGCGGTCGCCGCGCTGCTGGTCTACGCGCCCCGCGGCCCGAGCCGCTCGGCGCACCAGCTCACGGGCCTGGCGCTCATCGCCGTGGTCCTCCTGGCCGCGACCGCCCTGCGCCTCGCCGTCTGACGCTGCCGACCGTCCCCTCTCTCTCCCCTCCGCCGAGCCGGCGTATCAATGCGCCGGTTCGGCGTGCCTGGCGACGGGGGATCCGTGCACAGGGTGTGGATCGGTCTGGGGATAACTACACGCGTGTGATTCTCCACAGGGAAATCCCCAGATGTGCAGAACCGCCCGCCGTCCACAGGGGACGACGGGCGGTTCGGAAGGCAGTGCGACGGCCGCTCGGGAGCGGCGCGGCCTCATTCCCAGCGCGTGGCGAAGGTGAAGCCGACGGCCATGAAGCCGATGCCGACGAAGAGGTTGGACTGGCGCAGGTCGTTCATGACCGGCACCGAGTCGAGCTGGTCGTTGGCCAGCACGTAGAACGTGCAGATCCAGAGCAGGCCCAGGATGAAGCAGCCGAGCATGCCGGTGACGACGCCGCGGCCGCGGCCCAACGGGGTGCTGGGGTGGGCGGAGACCGCCAGGCCGAGGAAGAACAGGCCGAAGCCGATCACGTAGTTCCACCGCACCAGGTCGGCCATGAACGCCGGGGAGCCCGGCACCGAGTCGAGCACGGTCGGGTCGGGACGGACCGCCACGTAGTAGTAGACGATCCAGGCGATGCCCAGCACCATCAGGGCCAGCGCGACGATGAAGCGGACGGAGAGGACGGGCCCCCTCTGTCGGTCGTCGAAGGGGTCGATGTCCTTCACGGCAGGTGCTCCTCGAGGTGTCCGGGTGGTGCGGGTGCGGCCGGCCCGAGCGGGCTGGTCCAGGCGCCTACCCTAGTGGTCGTGAGCACGGGTTCCCACGCGAGGCCACCGGCGGGTCACCAGGCCCGCCGGCCCTCGCGCCGCGCCCGCGCCCAGCAGGTCCTGGCACTGGCCCGTCGCCGGGTCCGCACCAGGCGTCGCAGCACCGGCGGCGCCTGGCGGGTCGGTACGCCGGTGATGGTGCTGTTCAGCGGGTCGCTCTTCGCGGTCAGCGCCGTCAACAGCGAGGGCACCGACCTGCGGGCGGGCCGCTACACCGACCTCGCGTCGCTGGTGCAGGCCGAGGCCGACTCCTACGAGGAGCTGCGCTCGCGCGTGGCCGACCTGACCGCGCAGGTCACCGACCTCAGCGCCCAGGTGGGCAGTCGGGACGTGAAGCGGGTCCAAGAGCGCATCGAGGACCTGCGCGACCCCGCCGGCCTCACCCCCCGCGAGGGCGAGGGCCTGCGGATCACGCTCTCGGACTCCCCGTTGCAGGCCGACGACACCGACCAACCCACCAAGTGGTTGATCGTCCACCAGCAGGACATCCAGGCCGTCGTCAACGCCATGTGGCGCGGTGGTGCCAGCGCCGTGACCGTGCAGGGGCAGCGCATCGTGTCGACGACCGGCATCAAGTGCGAGGCCAACTCCGTCACGCTGCAGGGGGTCCCCTACCCCGCGCCGTACGTCATCGAGGCGGTCGGTGACCCGACCGCGCTGGCCGCCTCCGTCCAGACCGACCCCTACCTCGCGTTCTACCGGGCGCAATCGATCCAGGAGGACATCCAGATCGGCTGGGACATGGTCGAGGACGAGGTCGAGGCGCCGGCGTACGACGGCCTGCTCGACCTCTCCTACGCCGAGCCGATCGAGCCGACCGCCTAAAATCGCGGGCTGCGCCGCCCGCGGGTGACCGAGTGGGCTGCCGGGTTTGCCGGCTGGCCGACAGACCCGGGAGTGAGACGACGAACCTTTGTCGTCCAGCTCCCGGGTTCATCGGCTGGCCGACAAACCCGGCCGAGCCGGGCCCGCGACCCTAGGCCCGCGGCGAGCGCCGCCCGCGCGTGACGGAGCGGCCGTTGCCGCCGAGCAGTGCCGACGGCGACTCGGTGGCCGTGGGGCTCTCGGTCGGCTCGGTGGGCGACGGCTCGTCGGTGGGGCTCGGCTCCTCGGTGGGCTCCTCGTAGGTGGAGACGAAGATGTTGACGTCCGTGTCCTGCGGGACCTTCTGGTCGCCCTTGGGGCTCTGGTCGACCACGGTGCCCTTCGGCTCGGTCGAGGAGTTGTCCTCGCGGACGACCGGGTTGAACCCGGCGTCGCGGATGCGCTGCTCGGCCTCCTGCTGCTCCAGGCCGATCACGTCGGGGACCGACTCGGGACCGTCGGAGAGCGTCAGCAGGATCGTGCTGCCCTCGGCGACGGCCATGCCCGCCTCGGGTGACTGCGCGAGCACCTGGTTGCGTGGCTCGTCGGACTCGCCGCGGGTCACGTCGACGTCGAAGCCGGCTGCCTCCAACGTGGCGGTCGCCTGGTCGCGCTGCTGGTTGACCACGTCGGGCACGCTCACCTCGGGCGGGCCGCTGCTGACGGTGATCGTCACCGTCGAGCCGGGGTCGACGAAGGAGTCGCCCGACGGGTCCTGGTCGATGACCTTCCCGGCGGGACGGTCGGAGTTCTCAAGCTCCGTGGTCACCTCGAACCCCGCCTCACCCAGCGTGGTGCGCGCCTGGTTCTCGCCTCGACCGACCACGTCGGGCACCCGCACCTCGTCGGGCGCGGCAGGGAACAGGCGTGGCCACAGGAGAGCCCCCGCGACGACGAGCGCGATCACCAGCAGGCCGAGCAGCACGAGGAACCCCACGGGCGTGCGGCGCTCGTCCTCGGCGTACGGGATGGCGGTCTGGGTGCCGGTGGCGGGTCCGGGCGCGGCGGCGGGCACGGGACGGGCGGCCACCGCGGTGGCGGCGGCCGGCGGCACGGCGACCGGGGGGACGGCGGCGGCCTGGACGGGGCGCCCCGCGAGGTAGCGCTCGATGTCGCTGCGCATCGCGGCCGCGGACTGGTAGCGGTCCTCGACCCGCTTGGCCAGCGCCTTCATCACGATCGCGTCGACCTCCGGGGGGAGATCGGTGTCGTGGTCGCTGGGCGGCTGGGCCTGCTCGCGGACGTGCTGGTAGGCCACCGCGACCGGGGAGTCGCCGACGAACGGCGGACGGCCGGTGAGGAGCTCGTAGAGCAGGCAGCCGGCGGAGTAGACGTCCGAGCGGGAGTCGACGGTCTCGCCACGGGCCTGCTCGGGGGAGAGATACTGGGCGGTGCCGACGACGGCCGCGGTCTGGGTCATCGTGGACGAGGCGTCGGAGATGGCCCGGGCGATGCCGAAGTCCATCACCTTCACGTCGCCGCTCGGGGTGAGCATGACGTTGCCGGGCTTGATGTCGCGGTGGATGATCCCCGCGCGGTGGCTGTAGTCGAGCGCGGAGAGCACGCCGCTGGTGATCTCCAGGGCGCGCTCGGGCAGGATCTTGCGGCCCTCGCGCAGGATGTCGCGCAGCGTGCGGCCGGCGACGTACTCCATGACGATGTAGGGCTGGGCGACGCCGCTGCCGTCGGCCGAGGGCTCCTCACCGGTGTCGTAGACCGCGACGATCGCAGGGTGGTTGAGCGAGGCCGAGGACTGCGCCTCCCGGCGGAACCTGGCCTGGAACGTCGCGTCGCTGGCCAGGTCGGTGCGCAGCCGCTTGACCGCGACCACGCGTCCCAGCCGGGTGTCGGTGCCCTTGCGCACCTCGGCCATGCCACCGCGGCCGAGGAGCTCGCCGAGCTCGTAGCGTCCGCCGACGGTGCCGCTGCCGCTCACTGGGTGGCCTCCTCGCTGGGTGCGCCCAGGAGCGACGAGGCGCTCTCGCTGGGCGACTCGGACTCGGTCGGGGTGGGCTCGGGCGTGGGCTCGGTCGTCTCGGGGGCCTCGCCCCAGTAGGAGATGGTGATGC
>NZ_LUPI01000079.1:0-91955 GCF_001627265.1 Nocardioides sp. REDSEA-S30_B4
CAGCTCGTCGAGGTCGGGGAGCAGGTCGGGGCAGGCCAGCAGGGTGAAGTTCATCCGGTCGACGTAGGACCAGACGGTGACGTTGAGCCCGATGCCCTCGAGGATCGGCCCGACGCTGTAGATGTCGGTCATCGGGGTGCCGTCGATGGTCACCGGCACCCGGGGCCCGGGCACGTTGGAGACCACGACGTTGACCGGCGAGGGGTGCCACCGGGCCGCCCGCAGCCAGGAGTAGAGGCGCATGACCACGGTCGCCGGGCCCGGCGGGGAGAACTCCAGCCAGGCGCGCAGCATCTCCGCCCCGAGGGTCTGCTGCACCCGCTTGGCCTCGGCGGTGGTGCGGTGCACGCGGTGCAACCGCTCGACCGGGTCGGCCTGGTCGGTGCCGAGCACGGTGAAGAAGTTGGAGACCAGGTTGCCGCGCAGCCGGGGGGCCCGGTCGGCGGGCTCGGTGGAGACCGGCACGGCGCAGGTGAGGGTACGGGCGGGCAGCGCGTCGCGCTGGAGCAGGTAGCGCCGCAGCGCCCCGCCGACCACGCACAGCACCACGTCGTTGAGGGTCACGTTGTGCGCGCTCTTCACCGCGCGCAGGTCGTCCAGCGGCAGGGACAGGGTCGAGAAGGACCGCCGCGAGGTGAGGGCGGAGTTGAAGGGCGTGGGCGGGGTGTCCAGCACCGGACGGGGCACGTCGGTGTCGTCGGGCCGCTCCCGGCGTACCAACCGGACCAGCGCGGCCACTGTGCGCGCGAGCAGCCCCGGCAGCTGCACCGCCCGGGCCACACCGTCGCGCACTCCCAACCAGGCGAGCTCGCGCGGGGCGGGGGTGTGGTCGTCGACGACCTGCGGCGAGGGCCGGGGCGCGCCCAGGGGGTTCTGGTCGGCGACGTTGCCGAGCATCGCGTTGGCGGCGACGCCGTCGGCCAGCGCGTGGTGGATCTTCACGACGACCGCCACGCGGCCGCCCTGGAGGCCCTCCACCAGGTGCAGCTCCCACAGCGGCACGTCGCGGTGGAGCGGGGTGCTGGCGATGCGGCCGATCACCTCGTGCAGCTCGTGCATCGTGCCGGGGTCGCGCAGCCGGTGGTAGAAGCAGTGCTGCCGCGGGTCGACCGGCCGGTCGGACACCCACACGGGGTGGTGCAGCGCCCAGGGGATGGGCTGCACCCGTCGGCGCAGCGCGGGCATCGCGTCGAGCCGCAGCACCAGCCAGCGGCTGAGCGCGTCCAGGTCGATGGCGCCGGCGGGCGGGTCGAGCACCGCGATCTTGAGCGTGTGCATGTGCGTCGACGGGGTCTCCATGTAGAGGAACCCCGCGTCGATGCCGGTCATCCGCTCGACCACGGTCAGGAGCCTGCCAGATCCGGGCCGGGCGCGGCGGGAAGCAGCCGTTTCATCACCTTGCCGGTCGCGTTGCGCGGCAGCTCGTCGAGCAGCACCACGTCCCGGGGCACCTTGTAGCCGGCCAGCTGGGCCTTCACGTGCGCCCTGAGCCCCTCGGCGTCGATGCCCGCCCCCGGCCGCAGGACGACGTACGCCGCCAACCGCTGCCCGAACGCCTCGTCCTCGACCCCGATCACGGCGCTCTCGTGTACCTCGGGGTGGGCGTCGAGGGTCTTCTCGACCTCCAGCGGGTACACGTTCTCCCCGCCGGAGACGATCATGTCGTCGTCGCGGCCGACCACGAAGAGCCGGCCGTCGGCGTCGAAGCGGCCCACGTCGCCGGAGACCATGTAGTCGCCGTGGAAGTCCTTGGTCGCCCCCGAGGTGTAGCCGGAGAACTGCGAGCCCGACAGCACGCAGATGCGCCCGACCTCGCCGGTGGGCACCTCGCGGAGGTCGTCGTCGAGCAGCCGCACGGTGGTGCCCCGCACGGGGCGGCCGGCGGTGTCGGGCGCGACCCGCAGGTCGGCCGGGGTCGCGGTGGAGATGAGCCCGGCCTCGGTGGCGTTGTAGCTGTTGCAGATGACGTCGCCGAAGCGGTCCATGAAGGCCAGCACGGCGTCCGGGCGCATCCGCGAGCCGCTCGCGGTCGCGAAGCGCAGGGAGCGGCAGGGGTAGCGGTCGAGCACCTCGTCGGGCAGGTCGATGATCCGCTCGAGCATCACGGGTACGACGGCGAGCCCCGTCGCCGAGTGCTCCTCGACCAGCGCGAGGGTCGCCTCGGGGTCGAAGCGTCGCCGGGTCACGACCGTGCAGGTCGTGGCGGCCGCGACGGCCAGCTGGCCGAAGCCCCACGCGTGGAACATCGGCGCGGCCACGACCACGGTCTCCTCGGCCCGCCACGGGATCCGGTCGAACATCGCGGCCAGTGCCCCGGCCCCGCCGTCGGCGCCCCGCTTGGCGCCCTTGGGGGTGCCCGTGGTGCCGGAGGTCAGCAGGATGACCGAGCCCTTCCGCGAGGGCCGGCCCGGCCGCTCGCCGGTGTGCTGGTCGACGAGGGTGTCGACGGTGGTGCGCCCGGCCAGTGCCGTCGCGTCGTCGACCCAGGCCACGACCTCGGCGACCTCGAGACCGTCGGTGGCGAGGTCCACCACGCCCTGGAACTCCTGGTCGTAGACGACCATCGCGGCCTGCTCGCGCACCAGCACGTCACGCAGCTGCGGGCCGGAGAAGGCGGTGTTGAGCAGCAGCACGTCCGAGCCCGCGCGGGTCGCCCCGGCCAGCCCGTGCACGAAGCCGCGGTGGTTGCGGGCCAGCACCGCCACGGTGCGGGGCTCGCCTCCGGTCAGCGACAGCAGCCCGACCGCGAAGGCGTCGCAGCCGGCGTCCAGCTCGGCCCACGTGAGCGCGCCGCGCTCGTCGACGAACGCCGTGCGTCGCGGGGCCCGCGCCGCGGCCAGGGCGATGCCCGTCGTGGCGGTCACCCCCCGGCGTACGACCGCGACCATGCGGACGTAGCGGTCCGGCCGCACCAGCGGGATCATCCCGGCGCGCAGCAGCACGCCGACCATCCAGACCGTCCGCCGCACCGAGGCCAGCAGCCCCCTCACTCGCGCGCCCATCAGCCGAGCACCGGGAAGCGTCGCTCGCGGGCCATCTCGTCCAGCGCGTCCTGCATCCGGCCGCGCACCAGCTCGTCGACCTCCGCGGGGTCGGGGTCGGGACCGAGCGCCTCGACGGGGTCGATGGGGTCGAGGACCCGGGTGGTGATCTTGGTGGGCAGCGGCAGGTTGGGCGGGAACGCGCCGACCAGGCCGAAGGGGAAGCCGAAGGAGATCGGGAAGTACTTGCTGCGCAGCAGCTTCTCCAGGTGCAGCGCGCGGCCGATGATCTCGCCGCGGGTGAGGAAGTACTGCGCCTCCTGGCCGCCGATGCTGACCACCGGCACGATCGGGACGCCGGCGCGCAGGGCGGTGCGGACGTAGCCGGTGCGCCCGGCGAAGTCGATGCGGTTGGCGACCCGGGTGGGGCGGAAGGTGTCGTAGTCCCCGCCGGGGAAGACCATGGTCACCGAGCCGGCGCTCAGCACGGCGTGGGCGTGCTCGCGGTCGGCGGGGAGGAACCCGCACCGCTTGAAGAACGGGTCGGCGGCCCCGGTGAAGAGCATGTCGTGCGCCAGCACGTGCAGAGGGCGCTCGACGCCGAACTCGTCGGCGAAGGCCACCGCGAGGATCGGGACGTCCATCGCCAGCAGGCCCCCGGAGTGGTTGGAGACCATGAGCGCCCCACCGTCGGGCACCTTGTCCATGCCGGTCACCGAGGAGCGGAACCAGCCCTTCATCGCCAGCTTGAGGAACGGCAGCAGCTTCGCGACGTACGCCGGGTCGCGCAGCTCCACGTCCCGCTCGCTGCCCGCGGCGCTCATGCGGCCACCCGCGTCCGGCGGGCCAGCGCGGCGCGCCAGGTGAAGGGCCGCCAGTCGGCGGGGTCCTGGGCCAGCCGGTCGTCGAGCGCGGCCAGCGCCAGCGGGTTGGAGACGAGCCCGACGTGGCTGCTGGGGACGTCGATGTCCTCGACGGGTGCCGGGTTGTCGACGGATGAGTCGGCGGAGTCGCCGACCCGGCATCCCTGCCAGTGGGCGATCCCGTCGGTGCGCGACCAGATCGCCGTGAGCGGCACGTCCAAGGGCCGGCGCAGCTCGTCGACGATGTCGCGCGCACGCTCGGACAGGCCGTGCTTGACCGCGGCCCTCTCGAACATCCGGGTGGCGCGGGTGCGCTCGCCCTCGGCCCGCCACGGCGAGCCCAGGCACACCACCTGGCGCACCTGGCCCGGGCGGCGATGGGCCGTCCAGCGGGCCAGCAGCCCGCCGAAGCTCCACCCGACCAGGGAGACGGGTGCGCCCGGCGCGGTCGCCGCGACGTCGTCGAAACGCTCGAGCAGCCCGTCGACGATCGTGTCGGTCAGCCCGACGTTGCGCCCGAGGCCCCAGCCGTGCGCGGCGTACCCCTGGCGCTGGAGGTGGCCGCGCAGCCGGGCGGTCAGCGGGTCGTCGGCCATGAACCCGGGGAGCACCAGCACCGGCCGCGGCTCGCCGTCGACGCTGCGTCGCGGGGGCAGGACCAGGTCGCTGACCAGGGAGGACGTCAGCTCGACCGGGAAGCGGAACGCCTCCGCCGCGGTGAGCAGCAGGGGAGGCGCGCCGTAGCCCGCGGCCTGCGGGTCGGCGTCGTGGGCGAAGTCGTACATCGGGTGCGTCCTCCGGTGCGGCGCTGGCTGGGACGGGCCGGAGCCCGCCCAGAACTAGAACGTGTTCTCACTTTACGGAGGAACAACGATCCTGTCGCCCAGACGTGACGCACGCCCCGCAACAGCCGGTGGTGCCGGTGGTCCCCGCGGTGGTGCACGCCGTGCGCACCACTGCGGCTCAGGGGTGGAGGTCGTGCTCGTGCGCGGCGTGACCGGCGCGCTCGAACTGGAGCGTGGAGTGCGCGACGTCGAAGTCGTCGGCCAGGGCGGCCTGGAGCTGGTCGAGCAGTGTGGCGAGGTGGCCGTCGTGGAAGCAGGAGTCGTCGACCACCAGGTGGGCGGTCAGGGTCGGCAGCCCGGTCGCCACGGAAGAGACGTGCAGGTCGTGGACCTCCCGCACGTGGTCGTGGGCCAGCAGTCGGGCGCGCACGTCGGCGAGCGCCAGGCCCCGCGGCGTGGCCTCGAGCAGGACGTGGGTGGTCTCGCGGAGCAGGTGGAGGGTGCGCGGGACGATCAGGGCCACGATGACCAGCGAGGCCACCGGGTCGGCGCGGTCCCAGCCCGTCGTGGCGACCAGGACCGCCGCCGCGATGACGGCGATCGACCCGAGGGCGTCGGCCACGACCTCGAGGTAGGCCGCGCGCATGTTGAGGTCGTGGTGCTCGCGCCCGCCCGCGGCCAGGATCGTCATGCCGACGACGTTGCCGAGCAGGCCCACGGCGCCGAACGCCAGCATCGCACTGCCGGTCACCTCCGCCGGCTCGTCGAGACGGCGCACGGCCTCGACCAGCACGAAGCCGCCGACGGCCAGCAGCAGGGTCGCCTGTGCGGCCGCGCCGAGCACCTCGGCGCGGCGCAGGCCCCAGGTGTGGGTGTCGCTCGGCGGTCGTCGGACGATCGCGGCGACGACCAGGGCCATGGACAGCCCGGCGACGTCGGTGAGCATGTGGGCGGCGTCGGCCAGCAGCGCGAGGCTGCCCGAGACGACGGCGCCCACGACCTCGACGACCAGCACCGTCACGGTGAGGGCGAGGACGACGGCCAGTCTCCGCCGGGAGTCCGGCGGCGCGTGCGAGTGGCCCTGGCCCATGGGTCCAGCCTAGGCGGGCAGGTGGGTCACCGAGGGAGACGGTCCGGGGTGGGGGGCGGGGGGAGTGCGGGTGGCTGCTCGGGGAGAGGTGCGGTGCTGGGCTCAGGCGACGCCGCCGGCGCTGCCCGGCGGGGTCATCGCGAACTGCATCGCGCGCTCGTCGAGGAGCAGGTGGACGCGCTCGACGAGCTCCTCGCGGGAGAACGGCTTGGCCAGGAAGTCGTCGGCGCCGGCGACGTAGCCGTTGCGGATGTCCTGGCGGGTGGCCAGCGCAGAGAGCATGAGCATCACCGGGCGGTCGGCGCCGGTGATGTCCTTGCAGGCGCGCAGCACCTCGAGGCCGGTCATGCCCGGCATCATGTTGTCGAGGACCACCAGGTCGTAGCCGCCGCGGGTGATCGCGCGCAGGGCCGCCACTCCGTCGCCGACGCCTTCGACCTCGTGCCCAGCACGCTGGACGACGAGCCGGAGCAGGAGGCGGAGGTCTTCGTCGTCCTCAGCGATCAGGATGCGTGCCATGGGTACATCATCGCCCGTCCAAGTCCGGCCCTGAGGTCAAAACGGTCAAGGCGGCCGTGAAAATACTGTGCAGACCGCCCCTCGGCGGCGCCGAACGGTCGTGTGGGACGACGAACGGTCATCCCGCCTCGCGCTGGGGGCCGTGGTGGGTGAGCGACCGCTCGTCGAGCAGCATCGCCACCCTATCGACCAGCTCGTCGGTCGAGAAGGGCTTGGCCAGGAAGTCGTCGGCGCCGCGCACGTAGTACGAGCGGATGTCCGCGCGGCTCGCCAGGGCGGAGATCACCAGGATCAGCGGTCGCTCGACGCGGCGCAGCAGCTGCACCGCCTCCAGGACCTCGATCCCGCTCATCCGGGGCATCAGGTTGTCCAGCAGCACGACGTCGAAGGTCTCCCGCGAGATCGCCTCCAGGGCCTCGACGCCGTCGCGTGCCTCGCTGACCTGGTGGCCGGCGCGGTGCAGCACCAGGCGCAGGAGCAGCCGGAGGTCGGCGTCGTCCTCGGCGATCAGGATGCGGGTCACCCTCCTCCCATCGGCGCCCCGGCCCGCCACTTGAGCAGGACCCGTGCGGGAGCGGCGGCGTACCGGGAGGATGTGGGCATGGACGACGCCACCGCCATCCTGCTGGGCGCCCTCGTCGGGGGCCTGGTCGCCGGCGCGGTGCGGCTGCCCCCGCTGCTCGGCTTCCTCGTCGCGGGCTTCGGGCTGCACCTGCTCGGCGTCGAGGCGGTGCCCGCGCTCGGGACGGCCGCGGACCTCGGTGTCACGGTGCTGCTCTTCGGTGTCGGCCTCAAGCTCGACGTGCGCACGCTGCTGCAGCGCGAGGTGTGGGCCACCTCGACGATCCACCTGGGCGCGTGGAGCGTCGTGACCGCCGCGGTCCTCGGGCTCGTCGGACTGGTCGGTGTCGGCCTGGCCGCGGAGGCGGACCTGCGGGCCCTGCTGCTGGTGGGGCTGGCGATGTCGTTCTCCAGCACCGTCTTCGTGGTCAAGGTGCTCGAGGAGCGCAGCGCGAGCCGGGCCCTCGGTGGCCGCACGGCGATCGGTGTGCTCGTCGTGCAGGACCTCGCGGCCGTGGTGTTCCTCGCCGTCACCGGCGGCTCCGGTCCGAGCTGGTGGGCGCTGCTCCTCGTGCTGCTGGTCCCGGGGGCCTGGCTGCTGCACCGGGTCCTGGGCGCGGTGGGGCACGACGAGCTGCTGCCGCTGCTGGGGGTGGTCCTGGCGCTCGTCCCCGGCTACGCGCTCTTCGACGCCGTGGGGCTCAAGGGCGACCTCGGGGCACTCGTGATGGGCGTCCTGCTCTCCGGGCACCGCCGGGCTCCCGAGCTGAGCAAGAGCCTGTTCACGCTCAAGGACCTGCTGCTGGTCGCGTTCTTCGTCAGCATCGGGCTGGGCGGGATGCCGACCCCGTCCGAGCTGGTGCTCGCGCTGCTGCTGGTCGCGCTGCTGCCGCTGAAGGCGCTGGCCTTCGCCGGGCTGCTGTGGCTGGCCAGGCTGCGGCGGCGTACGTCGGTCCTCACCGGGGTGACGCTGGCCAACTACTCCGAGTTCGGCCTGATCGTCGTGGTCGGGGCGCCGGCGGGTTGGCTGGGGGAGGGGTGGCTGACCGTGGTGGCGACCGCGGTCGCCGCGAGCTTCGTGGTCGGGTCGCTGCCGGGACGGCACCCGGAGTACCTCGTGCGGGCCGTGCGGCGGGTGCTGCCCGAGCGCGAGCGGGAGGACCTGCACCCCGAGGACCGGCCGCTGGACGTCGGCGACGCCCAGGCGGTGATCCTCGGGATGGGCCGGGTCGGGAGTGCTGCGTACCTGCGGCTGCGCGACGAGTACGGCCTGCGCGTGGTGGGTCTCGAGACCTCCCGGGAACGCTGTGAGCGGCTGCGGGCCGAGGGCCTGGACGTGGTGGAGGGCGACGCGACCGATCCCGAGCTCTGGCAGGCCCGGCCGCTGTGCCACGTCCCGATCGTGCTGCTCGCGATGCCCTTCCACGGCAACAACATCGACACCCTGCGCCAGCTGCGGGCGGGTGGCTTCGCGGGCACGGTGGCCGTGGTCGCGCAGTACGACGACGACCTCCGCCAGGCCGAGCGGGCCGGCGCGGCGGTGGGCTTCCAGCTCTACGACGGCGCCGGGGCCGAGCTGGCCGACCGCGCGGCGGTCGCCGCCGGTCTGGACGTCCCGGGACCGGCTGCGGACGCACGTCGAGGTCCCGATCGGCCGTCCGAGCCCTGACCTGAGCGCTGGACAGGTGCGTGTGACCTGCGTTACACAATCGTGACCGGGAAACCTTGACGCAACATCTGCGTAAGCGGTTGCATCGGGTTTACGCAAGCACTGGGTGGGGTCGACGCCGTGTCGGCCTCCAGGGAAGAGAGGGACCCGATGCGCTCACGCAAGATCCGAGTCGGTGCCGTGGCCGCCATGGCCGTGACCGGTCTCGTGCTGGCCGGTTGTGCCAGCGACGACGACACCAACGAGCCTCAGTCCGCCGGCGGCACCTGGCCGGGCGAGGGCATGTCCGAGTGCGAGGGCCTCGAGCAGCTCGCCGAGTTCGGTGACCTCACCGGCACCACGGTCGGGGTCTACACCTCGATCCTGCCGCCCGAGCAGGAGGCGCACGAGGCGTCCTACGAGCTGTTCACCACCTGCACCGGCGCCGAGGTCGACTACGACGGCTCCGACCAGTTCGAGACCCAGCTCGTCGTGCGCGTCAAGGCCGGCAACGCCCCTGACATCGCCTACATCCCGCAGCCCGGCCTGCTGCAGACCGTCGTCGCCTCCGGCGAGGTCGAGGCCGCCCCGACGCCCACCGCCGACAACGTCGACGAGTTCTTCGGTGAGGACTGGAAGGGCTACGGCACCGTCGACGGCACCTTCTACGCCGCCCCGCTCGGCGCCTCGGTGAAGTCCTTCGTGTGGTACTCCCCGTCGATGTTCTCCGACAACGGCTGGGAGGTCCCCGAGACCTGGGACGACATGATCGCCCTGTCCGACGAGATCGCCGACTCCGGCATGAAGCCGTGGTGCGTGGGCATCGAGTCCGGCGAGGCCACCGGCTGGGTCGCCACCGACTGGCTCGAGGACGCCGTCCTGCGTGACGCCGGCGCCGACACCTACGACCAGTGGGTCAACCACGAGATCGCCTTCGACGACCCGGCCATCGTCGAGTCGCTGGACCGCGTCGGCGAGATCATGAAGAACCCCGACTACGTCAACGGCGGCTTCGGCGACGTCAACTCCATCGCCACCACCGCCTTCCAGGACGGCGGCCTGCCGATCCTCGACGGCAAGTGCGCGCTGCACCGCCAGGCGTCGTTCTACGCCGCCCAGTGGCCCGAGGGCACGAACGTCAACGAGGACGGCGACGTCTTCGCGTTCTACCTCCCGCCGACCAACGAGGAGAACGGCAAGCCCGTCCTCGGCGGTGGCGAGTTCGTCGCGGCGTTCTCGAACGAGCCGCAGGTCCAAGCCTTCCAGACCTACCTGTCGACCGACGTGTGGGCCAACGAGAAGGCCCAGGCCACCCCGGGCGGCGGCTGGGTCAGCGCCAACACGGGGCTGGACATCGCCAATCTCACCAGCCCGATCGACCAGCTGTCGGCCGAGACCTTCCAGGACCCCGAGGCCGTCTTCCGCTTCGACGGCTCCGACCAGATGCCCAGCGCCATCGGCGCCGGCGCCTTCTGGAAGGAGATGACCGCCTGGGTGACCGGCGACAGCTCCGAGCAGGCGCTCGGCAACATCGAGAGCGCCTGGCAGTGACCCGATGACGGTGGGTGGCCGACCCAGGTCGGCCACCCACCGTCGTACCTCCTGTGCCCGCACGCCCCGCCGACCCGCCATGGGAGTGACGCGTTGAGTACCCCCGAGAAGCTCCTCCAGATGGTCATCGCCGTCGCGCTGTTCTACGGCGTGGTGGCCCTGATCCTGCTCGCCACCCAACGACTGCGCTCCCGCTCCGGTGAGCGCGTCCAGACCGCCGCGTTCCTCGCGCCCTCGCTCCTGCTGATCGGCGTCGGGCTGCTCTACCCGGCCGGCGTCACCGTCTACGACTCGCTCTTCGGCGGGACCAACATCTTCGCCCAGGAGTTCGTGGGGCTGGACAACTACCAGCGCCTGTTCACCGACAGCAACCAGCTCGAGGTGCTGCGCAACACGCTCTTCTGGGTCGTGCTGACGCCGCTGCTCTCGACCGGCATCGGGCTGCTCTACGCCGTCCTGGTCGACCGCGCCTCGTTCGAGAAGTTCGCCAAGGCGCTGCTGTTCCTGCCGATGGCCATCTCGATGGTGGGCGCCTCGATCATCTGGAAGTTCGTCTACGACTACAAGTCGGGCGACAGCACCCAGATCGGCCTGCTCAACCAGTTCCTCACCTGGCTCGGGCTCGACACCTACAACTTCCTGCTCAACGAGCCGTGGAACACCTTCTTCCTCATCGTGATCCTGGTGTGGATCCAGGCCGGTTTCGCGATGACGCTGCTCTCGGCCTCGATCAAGGCCATCCCCGAGGACATCGTCGAGGCGGCCCGCCTCGACGGCGTGAGCGGCTGGAAGATGTTTCGCCACATCACGGTCCCGAGCATCCGGCCCACGCTGATCGTCGTGCTGACCACGATCACCATCGCCACGCTGAAGGTCTTCGACATCGTGCAGACCGCCACCGGCGGCAACTTCGGCACCAGCGTCCTGGCCTACGAGTTCTACCGGCAGAGCTTCGTGGCCAACAACAACGGCCTCGCCGCCGCGATCGCCGTGGTGATCTTCGTGCTGGTCATGCCGATCGTCATCTACAACGTCCGACAGATGCGCAAGCTGGAGGCCCGATGACCACCACGACCCCCACCGCGCCGCCGCAGCCGACCCCGGCCGGCAACCCCAAGAGCGCGAGCTCTGCTGCCGCCGGAGCGCTCAGCAACCGCTGGGCCTCGGCCGTCGCGCTGGTCATCGCCCTGCTGTGGACCGTGCCGACCGCTGGTCTGCTGATCAGCTCCTTCCGTCCCGAGGGGGAGGTGAAGTCCAACGGCTGGTGGAACGTCTTCACCGACCCCTCCTTCACCCTCGACAACTACCGCGACGTGCTCTCGGGCGGGTCCAGCGGCCTGATGACCAACCTGGTCAACTCGATCGTCATCTCGGTGCCGGCCGTGCTGATCCCGATCAGCCTGGCGACGATGGCCGCCTACGCCTTCGCGTGGATGGACTTCAAGGGCCGCGACACGCTCTTCGTGGCGGTCTTCGCGCTGCAGATCGTGCCGATCCAGGTGACCCTGGTCCCGCTGCTCACGCTGTACGTCGACCCGCCGTTCAACCTGATCCCGCTGGCCGGGACCGATGCCCCCGGCGGCGGCTTCTACACGATCTGGCTCTCGCACAGCATCTTCGCGCTGCCGCTGGCCATCTTCCTGCTGCACAACTTCATGCGCGAGATCCCCGGTGAGCTCATCGAGTCCGCGCGCGTGGACGGTGCCGGGCACGTGCAGATCTTCACCCGGGTGATGCTGCCGCTGATGATGCCGGCGATCGCCGCCTTCGGGATCTTCCAGTTCCTCTGGGTCTGGAACGACCTGCTCGTGGCGCTGGTCTTCAGCTCCCCGCAGGCAGCGCCGATGACGGTGAAGCTGGTGAGCCTGGTCGGTGAGCGCGGTCAGGACTGGCAGCTGCTGGCCTCGGGCGCCTTCGTCTCGCTGATCATCCCGTTGATCGTCTTCCTGGCCCTGCAGCGCTACTTCGTGCGCGGCCTGCTCGCGGGCAGTGTCAAGGGATGAGCTGACCCCGGGCCCTGCCGCCAGCGCAGTCGTTCCGGGCCCGGGCCGCGACCCACGTCGCGACCCGGGCGCCGGACGCCGGCGCCTACCCGCGCGCCCGGATGGTCTCGGCCAGCCAGTGGTAGGACGCCTTGGGGGTCCGGTCCTGGGTCTGCGGGTCGATGTGCACGATGCCGAAGGTCTTGGTGTAGCCCTCGGCCCACTCGAAGTTGTCCAGCAGCGTCCACACGACGTAGGCCCGCAGGTCGGCTCCGGCCTCGCGGGCCCGCTCGGCCGCCGCGAGGTGGTCGCGCAGGTAGGCGATGCGGTCCTCGTCGCGCACGGTGCCCTCGACGACGTCGGTGTCCGCACAGGCCGCACCGTTCTCCATCACCAGCACCGGCAGGCCGGTGCGCTCGGCGGTGGTGCGGATCAGCTCGTCGAGACCGCTGGCGTCGATCTCCCAGCCGATGTCGGTGATCGGCTCGCGCACGACCAGCTCGAAGGGCGCCGTGCCCGGGTAGGCGCCGCCCTCGGGGTGGTCGGCCCTGCCGGCGCCGGGCAGGTCCGGACGGACGGGCGTGTAGTAGTTGAGACCGACCCAGTCGGCCGAGCCCTGGACACGCTCGAGGTCGCCGGGTCGGACGAGCTCGTCGTCGGCGAGCTCCGGCGCCACGCGCAGCAGCCCGGCGTCGTACGCGCCGTCGACCAGGGGGTCGAGCCAGACCCGGTTGCGGATGGCGTCGACGCCGTCGGCGACGTCCCGCACCTCTGGACGCTCCGGCTGCTCGGGCCAGATGGGCGCGAGGTTGAGCACGATGCCCACGTCGACCGGGTGAGCGCCGGCGCGCAGCCGCTCGGCGGCCAGCGCGTGGCCGAGCATCAGGTGGTGGGCGGCGCGGTGCGCGCGTCCGCCCTCCCGGCGCCCGGGGGCGTGCACGCCGGCGGCGTACCCGAGGTAGGCCGCGCACCACGGCTCGTTGTGGGTGGCCCAGAGGCCGACGCGGTCGCCGAGGCGCCCGTGGACGACCTCGGCGTAGTCGGCGAAGGCCTCGGCGGTGCCGCGCTCGAGCCAGCCGCCCTCGTCCTCGAGGGGCTGGGGGAGGTCCCAGTGGTAGAGCGTGCCGGTGGGCTTCACGCCGCGCTCGAGCAGGGCGTCGACGAGCCGGTCGTAGTAGTCCAGGCCCCGCTGCTCCACGCGCCCGCGGCCCTCGGGGACGATGCGCGGCCAGGCGACCGAGAAGCGGTACCAGTCAAGACCGGCGCCGGCGACGAGGTCGGCGTCCTCGGTGTAGCGGTGGTAGGAGTCGCACGCGACCGAGCCGTCCGAGCCGTCCCTGATCGTGCCGGGGCGCGCGGTGAAGGTGTCCCAGATCGAGGGGCCGCGGCCGTCCTCGGTGCTCGCGCCCTCCACCTGGTACGACGCCGTGGCGGTGCCCAGCTCGAGGCGCTCGGGCCCGGGCAACCGGGTCGGCAGTGCGGTCGGCGGGACGGTGCGCGCAGGGGTGCTCATGAGGGCAGCCTAGAGCGTCTGGTTTACCGGTCAAGTCGCGGTGTGGGGCGCGGCGTGCGGGAGGAGCGGCGATGACCAGCATCAACGACCTCGCGCGGGAGACCGGGGTGTCCACCGCGACCGTCTCCCGGGCGCTGCGCGGGCTGCCGCGGGTCTCGGACGAGACCCGCGCCAAGGTCATGGACGCCGCCCTGCGGCTGGGCTACGTCCCCTCCCCGCACGCCGTCGGTCTGGCCAGCGGCGGGCAGACCCGCACGGTCGCGATCGTGGTCCTCTTCGTGACGCGGTGGTTCTTCGCGACCGTCGTCCACGGCGCCGAGCAGGTGCTGCGCGAGCGCGGCTACGACGTGCTGCTCTACAACATCGGCGGCGACCCCGACGCGCGACGCCGCGTGCTCCTGACCCAGCTAGTCACCAAGCGCGCCGACGCGCTGATCGTGGTCGGCCTCGGGCCCACGCCCGAGGAGGTGCTGTGGCTCTCCCGGCACGGCATGCCCGTGGTGACCCTCGGGTCCCGGGTGCGGGAGTGGCCCTCGGTCCGCGTCGACGACGACGCGGTCGCCCGCACCGCGGTGTCCCACCTGCTCGAGCTCGGTCACCGCCGCATCGCCTACGTCGGCCAGCTCAGCGACGAGGGGCTCGACCTCGCCACACCCCGTGCTCGCCTGGAGGGCTACCGGGCGTCGCTGCGGGAGGCAGGCATCGAGCCCGACCCCAGCATGGAGCTGGAGGGGCTGTTCACCCTCGAGGGCGGGCACGACGCCGGCGAGCAGCTGATGCGGCGTGCCGACCGGCCCAAGGCGGTCTTCTGCGCCAGCGACGAGATGGCCTTCGGCGTCCTGTACGCCGCCCGGGAGGCCGGGGTGCGGGTGCCCGAGGAGCTCTCGGTGGTCGGCGTCGACGACCACGAGATGGCGCACTACGTCGGGCTGACCACCGTGCGGCAGCCGGTGCTGCAGCAGGGGCGGGTCGCCGCGCGGCAGATCCTCCAGCGGCTCGAGGGCGACGACCGGGAGTACGGCCACGTCAACGAGCACGTCGAGCTGCCCACCGAGCTGGTGCTGCGCTCCTCGACCGCGCCGCCCGCCTGAACCAGGACCGCTGTCGGCGTCCGGTGGCAGGGTGGACGGCATGGGGACGACCGTGCGGGCCGAACCGGCCCGCTTCTTCGACGGAGGAGCGGGCGAGGAGCCGCCGCGGCGCGATCGCCCGCCACGGATCGTGCTGGAGCGCCGCGCACGGGGGGACCAGGAGGTCTTCGCGCTGTTTCGTCGGATCGGCTACGCCGACCGGCACCTGGGCGACCTGGTCGTCCCTGCCGACGTCGGGACCTTCACCACCGACCTCACCTCCGTGCCCTCGGTCTTCGCCTGGCTGGTGCCCCGCACCGGCCGCCACCTGCCGGCCGCCCTCGTGCACGACGCGCTCGTCGCGGACGCCGACGAGCCGGCGTACCTCACCGCGCAGGGGCGGCAGGTCGACCGCGTGGAGGCCGATCGGGTCTTCCGGGACGCGATGGCCGACACCGGCACCGGGGTGGTGCGGCGGTGGCTGGCCTGGAGCGCGGTCACCCTCGCAACGCTGGTGGTGACGCCGCGGACCCAGCTGCCCTGGGGTGCCGTCGAGGGCTGGTGGCGGCGCGGCGTGGCGGTCCTCAGCCTGCTCCTGATCGCCTGGCTCGGCTGGTGCGCCAGCTGGGACCTCGTGGACCGTGCGGCGCTGCTGGCCGTGCCGGTGCCGTGGATGCCGGAGGGGGAGTGGCCCGAGGAGCTGGCCCACGGCGCGGCCGGTGCGGTCGTCGTGCCCCTGCTCCTGGGCCTGCTGTGGGGCAGGTTCCGGGTGGCCGGGGCGGTCCTCGGCGTCGGGCTGGCGCTGCTCCTGCACGTCACCGTGCTGGTGGCGGCCCTGACGCTGCTCTACCGCGGGGTGGAGGCGGTCGCGACGCGCGTGCCGCTGCTGGCCGGGGCGGTGGTCGTCGGCGGTGTCGCGGCGTCGGTCGTGCTGGTGCTCGACGCGCTGGTCTGAGCGGTCGCGGTGTCCCGGGAGGTCCGGGACCCAGGGGGCTCAGCGCAGGGAGTACGTGGCCAGCGAGACGCCGACGTAGTGGCTGACGAACGCCAGGATCGTGAAGGTGTGGAAGACCTCGTGGAAGCCGAACCAGCGGGGCCACGGGTTGGGGCGCTTGAAGCCGTAGACCACGCCGCCGAGGGTGTAGAGCGCGCCGCCGGCGACGATCAGGGTGAAGACCGCGATGCCCACGCCGAGACCGAGGTCGGTGGCGCCCCGGAAGAACCCGGGGATGAAGAAGACCGCGGCCCAGCCCAGGGCGATGTAGATCGGGGTGTAGAGCCAGCGTGGCGCGTCGGTCCAGAAGACGCGGAACGCCACGCCCGCGATGGCGCCGGACCACACCACCGAGAGCAGCACGACCTGTTGGGTTCCCTCGAGCAGGATCAGCGCGAACGGCGTGTAGGACCCGGCGATGAGCAGGAAGATGTTGGAGTGGTCGAAGCGTCGCAGGAAGGCCCACGTCCGCGGTGACCACGTGCCGGTGTGGTAGATCGCCGAGACGCTGAAGAGCACCAGGGCGCTGCCGGCGAACAGTGCCGAGCCGATCCGCGTGGTCGCGGTGGGCGACAGCACGACGAGCACGATGCCGGCGGCCAGGGTGAGCGGTGCGGTGGCCAGGTGCAGCCAGCCTCGGAGCTTGGGCTTGATCTCGCGCAGCTCCGCGCGCAGCTCGTCCCAGTGCTCGGAGACGGAGTCGTGGAGGGAGTCGACCCTCGCGCGGACGGCGTCAGGAACGTGCTGGTTCATGGGTCGAGGGTACCGGCGGGTCACTTCCGGTGACGCGCGATGAGGTGAACCTCTCGTGACCTCGGGGGAGCGGGGCATAACCTTGGCAGGTGGCGGACTGGAAGCGCGGGCTCCGGAGGGTGCTCTACCCGGCGTACGAGGCACGGCTGGTGCGGCGCCTGCCCGAGAGCCTCCCCCGGCACGTTGGCGTGATGCTCGACGGCAACCGTCGGTGGGCGAAGGCCGTCGGACGGGACACCGCCCACGGGCACCGTGCCGGCGCCGCCAACATCGAGCCGCTGCTGGGGTGGTGCGACGAGATCGGCATCGAGGTCGTCACGCTGTGGCTGCTCTCGACCGACAACCTCAACCGTCCCGCCAGCGAGCTCGAGCCGCTGCTGGCGATCATCGCCGATGCCGTCGACTCCCTGGCCGACCAGCGGCGGTGGCGGTTGAACCCCGTGGGCGCCCTCGACCTGCTGCCCTCGGCGACGGCCGAGCGGCTCAAGGCCGCCGCCGAGGCCACCCGTGACGTCGACGGGATGCTCGTCAACGTCGCGGTCTCCTACGGCGGGCGCCGGGAGATCGCCGACGCGGTCCGCTCGCTGCTCACCAGCGCCGCTGAGCAGGGGTTGTCCCTGGAGCAGGTGGCAGCCGAGGTCGACGTCGACGCCATCTCCGAGCACCTCTACACCCGCGGCCAGCCCGACCCCGACCTGGTCATCCGCACCAGCGGAGAGCAGCGGCTCGGTGGCTTCCTGCTGTGGCAGAGCGAGAAGTCGGAGTTCTACTTCTGCGACGCCTACTGGCCCGACTTCCGCCGCGTCGACTTCCTCCGCGCGGTCCGCGCGTACGCCCAGCGGGAGCGTCGCTTCGGCACCTGACCCGTGGGGGGACGGGGCGGGCGACCGGCCGGGTTACGACGCATCCCCCTTCCTGCGTACTGCGCAGTAAGCAGGAAAAGAATGCGGAGTACCCCGCCCGCCGCCCCCACCAGCCACACCCGCCACACCGCCCCCAGCAGCCCCGAAGTTGGCGAATCGGGGGCGCCGCCGTGTCACACGTTGTTCACGCCCCGCACACGGCGTGTCGACCGGATCCGGGTCGGGGGCGGCGTACTTTCGCAAGCACCGGCGAGTGGGGAAGCTCGCCGCACCTGGAGGCCCGATCGTGAGCACTCACGACTGCACAGCACCGCAGGAGATCCCCTGCGGCGTGAGCGGAGGCGGGCACTCCCGTCGTCGGGCGTCCCGGTCCCACCGTGTGAACTAGGGCCGCCACGAGGAGTGCGCGCGTCGGCCCGTGAGGGGTGAATCGTGCCGTCCCAGGCCACCACGTCGCAGCTGTCCCCCACCGCTGGCTCCACCCGGAAGAAGAAGGCCCAGGCTCCACTGGTGCGCACGTACGTGCTCGACACCAGCGTCCTGCTCGCCGATCCCGGCGCACTGCGTCGCTTCGCCGAGCACGAGGTCGTCCTCCCCGTCGTGGTGATCACCGAGCTGGAGGGCAAGCGTCACCACCCGGAGCTGGGCTACTTCGCCCGCACCGCCCTGCGCCTGCTCGACGAGCTGCGCGTCACCCACGGCCGGCTCGACAACGCCGTCCCCGTGGGCGAGGAGGGCGGCAGCATCCGGGTGGAGCTCAACCACACCGACCCCGGCTCGCTGCCCTCGGGCTTCCGCCTCGGCGACAACGACACCCGCATCCTCGCGGTCGCCAAGAACCTTGCCGACGAGGGCGCCGCGGTCACGCTGGTCTCCAAGGACCTCCCGCTCCGCATCAAGGCCTCGGCCGTCGGCCTGGACGCCGAGGAGTACCGCGGCGAGACCATCTCCGAGTCCGACCCCGGCTACTCCGGCATGGCCGAGATGGACGTCCTCGCCTCCGACCTCGACGAGCTGTACGACGACGGGGTGATCGACCTCGGCGAGGCCCGTGACATGCCCTGCCACCAGGGCCTCGTGCTGCTCTCGGACCGCGGGACGGCCCTGGCGCGGGTCGGCGCCGACAAGCGCGTGCACCTGGTCCGCGGCGACCGGGAGGCGTTCGGGCTGCACGGTCGCTCCGCCGAGCAGCGCATCGCGCTCGAGCACCTGCTCGACCCCGAGGTCGGGATCGTCTCCCTGGGCGGCCGGGCCGGCACCGGCAAGTCGGCGATGGCGCTGTGCGCCGGCCTGGAGGCGGTGATGGAGCGCCGGCAGCACAAGAAGGTCGTGGTGTTCCGTCCGCTGTTCGCCGTGGGCGGCCAGGAGCTCGGCTACCTCCCCGGCTCGGAGTCGGAGAAGATGTCGCCCTGGGCCCAGGCGGTCTTCGACACGCTCGGGGCGATGACCTCGCGCGACGTCATCGACGAGGTTCTCGACCGCGGGATGCTCGAGGTGCTGCCGCTGACCCACATCCGGGGACGCTCGCTGCACGACTCCTTCGTGATCGTCGACGAGGCGCAGAGCCTGGAGCGCAACGTGCTGCTCACGGTGCTCTCGCGCATCGGCGCCAACTCCAAGGTGGTGCTCACCCACGACGTCGCCCAGCGCGACAACCTGCGCGTGGGGCGCCACGACGGCGTGGTCGCGGTGATCGAGAAGCTCAAGGGCCACCCGCTCTTCGCCCACGTCACGCTGACCCGCTCCGAGCGCTCGCCGATCGCCGCGCTGGTCACCGAGATGCTGGAGAACATGACGGTCTGATCCCCTGGGCTGACCTCTCCCGACCCACCCGTCACACGCCGGTCCCGCGCGCACGCGGGGCCGGCGTGTGCTCGCTCACGGTCACCGCCCGGGCCACGCCTGAGCGCGGCGGGTCCGGGGTCGGGCCGATTTGGGTGAGCACGGACGCTGGGGCATCGTGACCGATTCGTGACCTTCCGGTCGCACGTTCCCCCGTCGTCGCACCACCTGGTTGTCAGCCTGTGTTCCACCGCTCCTACACGCCCAAGCACGCCGCCCCACGCCCCTCGTCCCAGGGTCGTGCGCAGGGTCGCGCCGTCCTGCGCGCCTCGGCCCGACGTACGACGCTGATCGCCTCGACCGTGGCTGTCGGCGCGACCGGTGCCGCCGTCGGCGCCGGTCTGCTGGTGTCCCCGGTCGAGACGATGGCCACGGTCAGCGCCGACGAGGCCTCCCCGCTGTCGGTGAGCATCGCCCCGGCCGCCGATCGAGAGACCCGTGACGACGACGTGTCGCGCTCGGCCGAGCGCCGCGAGGCGCGTCAGGAGAAGCGCGAGGCGCGGCAGGAGCGCAAGGAGCGCCAGGCCCGCCGCGAGGCCCGCGAGGAGCGTCGCGCCGCGCGGCAGGCTGCGAAGGACCCCCGCTCGGTGGCGCGGACGCTGCTGGGGGAGTACGGCTTCTCCAGCGACCAGTTCGGCTGCCTCGACGCGCTGTGGGTCAGCGAGAGCGACTGGGAGGTCGACGCCGACAACCCGACGTCCTCGGCCTACGGCATCCCGCAGGCGCTCACCGAGACCCACGACCTGCCGGCCGACTACATGACCAATGCCGAGACCCAGATCCGCTGGGGCCTGGGCTACATCGCCGACTCCTACGGCAGCCCGTGCAGCGCCTGGTCGTTCAAGCAGGACAACGGCTGGTATTGAGAGCGGGCGACCGAGACCGACGAAGGAGGTCTCGGTCGGTCCCGCGAAGGTCGAGCGAGTGCGCGGCTGAGCCCGCGAAGCCGCGACCGCGTGTCGAGACCCGGTGACGTACCCGCGGGCGTGACCAGGGGGCCCGCGCGAGATGATGCCCTCCGTGAGCGAGGCATTCGAGTGCGAGATCCAGGCGCGGCTGCGTGACGTCAACCTCGGCGGTCACGTCGACAACGTCGAGGCGATCCGCATCCTCGACGAGGCGCGGATCCTCTTCCTGCGCTTCGCCGACCTCGGGACCGGCGCCGCGCGTCCGGGTCTGCTGGGCGGCGTACCCGACGGCGTGGCCGAGCTCGTCGGCTCCCAGCGGGTCGACTACCACGCCGAGATGCGGTTCGCGGCCTTCCAGTCCTTCCGGCTGCGCCTGTGGGTGCCGCGCGTGGGCCGCTCGTCGTTCACCGTCGCCTCGCAGCTGCGGGTCGAGGACGGCGGGGCCCCGGCGATCGTCGCCGAGACCACCTGCGTGCTGTGGGACCACCACGGCCAGGGATCGTGGGCGATGGACGACGCGGTGCGCACCACCCTCGAGCGGTACGCCGGTGAGCCGGTCGGCCTGCGCTGAGCACGCGCCCGGGGGCCGGCGGGGTCACCGACCGGTCATCGACTCCACGTCCAGGGCGGCGTCGAGCTCGGCCTCGGTGAGGTCGCCGCGCTCGACGTACCCCATCGCGAGCACCTGCTCACGGATCGTGCGTCCCTCGGCCAGCGCCGCCTTCGCGACCTTGGCGGCCTCCTCGTAGCCGAGGTGCTTGTTGAGCGGCGTGACCACCGAGGGGGAGGACTCCGCGTAGGTGCGCATCCGGTCGGCGTCGGCGGTGATCCCGTCGACGCACCGGGTCGCGAGCTCGCGTGAGGAGGCGGCGAGCAGCCGCACGGACTCCAGCACGTTGCGCGCGATGACCGGCATCGCGACGTTGAGCTCGAAGGCGCCGCTGGCGCCGGCGGCGGTCACGGCGGCGTCGTTGCCGACCACCTGGAAGCACACCATCAGCGTCGCCTCGGGCAGCACCGGGTTGACCTTGCCGGGCATGATGCTCGAGCCGGGTTGCAGGTCGGGGAGGTGGATCTCGGCGAGGCCGGTGGTCGGGCCCGAGGACATCCATCGCAGGTCGTTGCAGATCTTGGTGAGGCCGACCGCGTAGGTCTTCAGCGCGCCCGAGAGCTCGACGAGGGAGTCGCGGGTGCCCTGGGCCTCGAAGTGGTTGCGGGCCTCGGTGAACGGCTGGCCGGTCCGCTCGCCGAGCACCTCGATCGCGCGGGCCGCGAAGCCGTCGGGGGTGTTGATGCCCGTCCCCACCGCGGTGCCGCCGAGGGGCAGCTCACGCACGCGGGGGAGCACGGACTCGAGCCGCTCCACGGCGTACCGCACCGTCGCGGCGTAGCCGGAGAACTCCTGCCCGAGCATCACCGGGGTCGCGTCCATCAGGTGGGTGCGGCCGGCCTTCACCAGGCCGCCGAATTCCTCCGCCTTCGCCTCCAGCGACCCGGCGAGCACGTCCAGCGCCGGGAGCAGGTCGTCGACCACGGCGGTCGCCGCGGCGACGTGGATCGCGGTGGGGAAGGTGTCGTTGCTGGACTGGCTGGCATTGACGTGGTCGTTGGGGTGGACCTCGACACCGGCACGGGCGGCGAGCGTGGCGACGACCTCGTTGGCATTCATGTTGGAGCTGGTGCCCGAGCCGGTCTGGAAGACGTCGATGGGGAACGCGTGGTCGTGCTCGCCGGCGGCGACCGCCGAGGCCGCCCGCTCGATCGCGGAGGCCTGGTCGGCGTCCAGCACGCCGAGGTCGGCGTTGGCGACCGCGGCGGCGGCCTTGACGTGGCCCATCGCGTGGACCAGCGCCGGCTCGATCGGCGTGCCGCTGATCGGGAAGTTCTCCACGGCCCGCTGCGTCTGGGCGCGCCACAGCGCGTCGACGGGCACACGGACCTCGCCCATGGAGTCGTGCTCGGTGCGGTACTCCTGCTCGCTCACGTCCTCGAACCTACGCCGCCGCGCCGACACGCCCCAGCCTCGGACGGGTGGGCCCCGCCGAGTCGGCGTATCGAAACGCCGGCTCGGCGTGGGTGGCACCTCAAGGAGGGGGTACGCCGCGCCGAGACCTCTCCCGTGACGACCCTCGCCCCCCCGGCACACCCCACCCCCCACGAGCCCGACCCGACCACCGACCAGCGCCCCGGTTGGCTCGGGTCGTCGCACTCCTGGCTGCCCGACGCAGCGGTCGTCGCCCTGCTGGCTTGGTGGGCCACCTACCTCACGTGGGGCACCGGGGGGCGTGAGCCACACCTGCTCTCGGTCGCCTGCGTGCTCGCCGCGCTGGCCTGGGTCGCGGTGTGACCCGAGCGCACGCTGTCCCTGTGGGCGCTGCTGCCCTCCGCCGCGCTGGCCGCGGGCGCCTGCCTGGTCGTGGCGTTCTCCCCGACCGGCTGGGCGGGGCGCGACGACGCGGGGGCTTGGGTGCTGGCGGCCGCCACCGGGCTGGTGCTGCTGACCTGGGCGGCCGCCTGGCAGGTCATCGAGCGCTGGCCGCTGACCGGCGCCGGCTTCGACGGGTTCCGCGCGGCGACCGAGGCCGTCGGGGTCGGCCACCGGGCCGGTCGGACCGCCTACGTGCACAACGGGTTCCTCCAGGGGCTCACCGACGGCGGCCTGCTGCTGGGTCTGCCGCTGCTGCTGGTCACCCTCGTGCTGGCGGTCGCCGTGTGCCGCGGGTTGCCCGTCGTCGTACGACGTGGGCAGGCGGTGCGCGTGGGCGCCGGTGCCGCGCTCCTGGCGCTTGGACCGGCGACGACAGCCCCGCCACGCACGGCGTGGTGGCCGAGCGTGCTCGCCGTGGCCCTGCTCGCCACCGGGGCGTGGTGGGCCTGGGGCGGCGGGCTGTCGCTCAACGCGCCACTGGGGTGACACCGCGGGCTCATAGGGTGCCGCCATGGCGCAGTGGTGGGAGGACCTGAGCACCCTCGAGGTGCTGCTGCTCGTGCTCGGCATCGTGGTCGGCGGCTCGATCGCCTCCGCGCTCGCCGGTGCGGTGCTGGTGAGGCTGGGCATGCGACGCCCCTGGGTGGTGCGGCGCGCGAGCCGGCTTGCCTACCGACTGATCGAGCTGGTCAAGCGGCCGCTGACCATCGTCGTGCTCGATGAGGTCGTGGCGGTGATCCGCACCGGCCACTACACGAAGAACATCTCCGACGCGCTGCTGGAGAACCACGACGAGCTCAAGCAGATGGTCGCCGAGAAGGTCAGCGCCGACCCCAACGTGCGCCTGGTCAGCAAGCTGCCCGGCTACGACACGATCGTCTCGGAGGTCTCCGAGACCGTGCTTCGCGTCATCGTCGACATGCTCAGCGACCCGCGGATGGACGAGCTCGTCTCCGACCTGCTGCGCAACAACCTCGAGCAGATCCGGGTCGCCGTTCGGCAGCGGGAGCACGAGGCCCACGGGGAGATGGATCCCGCCGACCCGATCCCGGAGGACGCCCCGAGACCGGGGGCCCGACGGGCGTGAGGACCACTACGGTGCGCCGGCGGCGTCGCGTGAGGGCAGGTCTGCGGCCGGAGACATGAGCTGCTCGGCCACGTCGGAGACGTCGGCGACGTCGCCGTCGGTGATCCCGCCGGTCATGGCGGCGCGGTGGAGCAGGGTCCCGACCACGAGGTCGAAGGCGAGTGTGGCGCTCGCCTCCCGCGTCGCTTGCTCGTCGCGCAACGAGGCCACGTAGGGGTCGCGGAGCCGGCTGCGCAGCATGGTCCGCAGGTCGGGGTCCCGTGCGCTGAGGGAGGTGAGGGTGACCAGCACGTGGCGGGTGCCGGGGTCGCGGACGCGCTCGGCGAGCCAGCCCACCGCCGCCCGGACCGACGTGGCGGCCGGCAGAGGGCCCAGCGCGTGCTCGAGGGTGGCGACGGCCAGCTCGTCCTTGCTCCGCCAGCGGCGGTAGAGAGTGGTCTTCGCCACGCCCGCTCGCGTGGCGACCTCGTCGAGACTGATGCGCTCCCAGGAGCGCGCCGCGATCAGCTCGCGTGCCGCCGTCAGGATCCGCCCGCTGACGTCGGCCTGTCGGGGGCGTCCGGGACGGGGGCCCTCCTGGTCTCGCATGGACCCAGTTTATCGCTACCGTTAGTATCGCAACTATGAGTAGCGAAACTTGTCGTCGTGCCCGCCACCTCGGCCCGCGTCGAGCCGGTGCGCCGGCGACGTCGCCCTCGGCCAAGGCCTCCTCGGTGGTCGGCCTGGTGGTGGCCGTGCTGCTGCTCCAGCTGGCCTTCATCGGCAGCTACGTCGGGGCCTTCCACGACCCCTCGCCGCACGACGTGCGCGTGGTCGTCGCCGGCGGTGACTCCGGCGCGGCGGCCGAGGTCCTCGACGGGCTCGACGGCCACCCCGTCGACGTGGCGGCGGCCGCCTCTGTGGCCGCCGCGCGCGAGTCGGTGCGTGAGGGGCGCAGCGCTGCAGCGCTCGTGGCCCGGCCCGAGGGCGCTCGCGACACCCTGTTCCTGGCCTCGGGTGCCGGGGCGACCGAGGCGACCGCGGTCACCCAGCTGCTCGACGCCGTGGAGCAGGCGCGGGGCCGCGAGCTGCGCACGGTCGATCTGGTGCCGCCCGTCGAGGGCGACGCCCGCGGCCTGACCGGCTTCTACCTGGTGCTCGGCTGGTTGGTGGGCGGCTACCTGCTCGCCGCGCTGCTCGGTGTGAGTCGAGGAGCCCGACCCACCGGCCGAGTGGCAGCGGCACGCCGCCTGGGCCTGATGGCCGGGTACGCCGTCGCGTCGGGGCTGGGCGGTGCGCTGCTCGTGGACCGGGTCCTCGGAGCGATCAGCGGGCACTTGCTGGCGCTGTGGGGCCTCGGGACCGTCCTGGTCTTCATCGGCGCCTCCGTCACCGCAGCCCTCCAGGGGCTGCTCGGGACTGCCGGCATCGGGGTGACCGTCCTGCTCTTCGTGGTGCTGGGCAACCCCAGTGCGGGAGGCGCCTACCAGACGGACCTGCTGCCGGCCTTCTGGCGGGCCATCGGGCCGTGGCTGCCCAACGGGGCCGGCACCGCGGCCGTGCGGGAGGTCGTCTACTTCGCAGCCTCCGACGTGGGTCCGCGAGTCGCCGTCCTGGCCGGCTGGGCGTTGGTGGCCGTGACGACGACCCTGCTGGTCTCCGCCCGTCGGCCCGCCGAGCCCGACCCGGTCGCCGAGACCGTCGACCGCGCTCAGGCTGTCGCGCGCGCCAGGTAGAGCCAGTAGGTCTCCTCGCGGTCCTGCAGCAGCACCGGGTGCGGGCGAGTTTCGCAGCCGCCGAGCGCCTCGGTCATGGCGCGCTCCAGCGCCGGTGACTCCTGCGCCGACCACACGACCACGGCACCGCCCGGGCGGAGGGCACGCGCCGCCGTACGCAGGAACGGGGTGCGGTAGATCGCGGCGTTCTCGTCGTGGACGAGGTAGCCGGGACCGTTGTCGACGTCCAGCAGCACCAGGTCGTACGACGCCGGGCGCGCCTCCTCGAGGGCGGCGGCGACATCGGCGACCACCACCGTGACCCGCTCGTCGGCCAGCAGCGTGGGACCGTGCGGGACGGTCCCGTCGCGCATCCAGTCGACCAGCGACTGCTCGATCTCCACGACCGCGGCGCGCTCGACCCGGGGGTCGGTCAGCACCTCGCGGAGCGTGAAGCCGAGACCGAGCCCGCCGACCACGACCGCGCGCGGGTCCTCCACGACCGCGAGGGCCGCGGTGGCCAGCGCGCGCTCGCTGCCGACCTCGCGGGTGTCCATGACGAAGACGCCGTTGGCGCGCAGCTCCAGCACGGTCGGGCCGTCGCCCTCGCGGCGCTGGCGCAGCACCAGCTCGCCTCGCTCGGTCTCGGTGCGGGCCACCTCGGCGTACTCCACCTCCGCCTCGAGGGCGGGCAGGGCGGGTGGTGTCGGCACGTCCGGCATGGCCCCATGCTGCCCGGTCCCGGCGTCGCCATGCGCGACGGCCGGGTGAGGGATGGCACGGATCCGCGACCTACTGTCGAGGCCATGAGTGCAGACGAGCAGGGCCGCGACACCTCGGAGCAGGGTCAGGTCTCCGAGGTGCAGAGCCTCGAGGACGCCGACGAGCCCATCAGCGACGACCAGGCCGTCGCCGGTCAGCCCGACGCCGAGTCCGGCGAGGTCGACGAGGGACCCACCGGCCCCAACAGCCGGGCCGGCTCCGACCGCAACTGACCGGCGACGCAGGCGCACACCTCACCGGGTCTCGACCCGCCGGTCACGCCCTCGTCCCTCGGGCGACTGCTCGCTCACTCGGCCGAGCGCACCCGGATCCCTGAGATCGGCACGGTGACCGCGCCGGAGGGGTCGGTGAAGAAGTCGTTGCCCTTGTCGTCGACGACGATGAAGGCCGGGAAGTCCTCGACCTGGATCTTCCAGACCGCCTCCATCCCGAGCTCGGGGTACTCCAGCACCTCGACGGACTTGATGCAGTCCTGAGCCAGCCGCGCGGCCGGGCCGCCGATGGAGCCGAGGTAGAAGCCGCCGTGCTCCGCGCAGGACTCGGTGACGACCTTGGAGCGGTTGCCCTTGGCCAGCATCACCATCGAGCCGCCCGCGGCCTGGAACGACGACACGTAGGAGTCCATGCGCCCGGCCGTGGTCGGGCCGAAGGACCCGGACGCGTAGCCCTCGGGCGTCTTGGCCGGGCCGGCGTAGTAGACCGCGTGGTCCTTCATGTACTGCGGCATGTCCTCGCCGGCGTCCAGGCGCTCCTGGATCTTGGCGTGCGCGATGTCGCGGGCCACGACCAGCGGCCCGGTGAGCGAGAGCCGGGTCTTCACCGGGTGCTGCGAGAGCGTCTGCAGGATTTCGGACATCGGCCGGTTCAGGTCGATCCGCACCACGTCGTCCTCCGAAGCCGACAGGGCTTCGTCGGTGGTGTCGGGGAGGTACTTCGCCGGGTCGGTCTCGAGCTGCTCGAGGAAGACCCCGTCGGCGGTGATCTTGCCGAGTGCCTGGCGGTCGGCCGAGCAGGAGACGGCGATCGCGACGGGGCAGGAGGCGCCGTGGCGCGGGAGCCGCACGACACGCACGTCGTGGCAGAAGTACTTCCCGCCGAACTGCGCGCCGATCCCGAAGGACTGCGTCAGCTTGAAGACCTCCTCCTCCAGCTCGAGGTCGCGGAAGCCGTGGGCGCTCATCGAGCCCTCGGTCGGCAGGTTGTCGAGGTAGTGCGCGGAGGCGTACTTCGCGGTCTTCAGCGCGAACTCCGCGCTGGTGCCGCCGATGACGACGGCGAGGTGGTACGGCGGGCACGCGGCCGTGCCGAGCGAGCGGATCTTCTCGTCCAGGAAGCTCAGCATCCGCTTGGGGTTGAGGATCGCCTTGGTCTCCTGGAACAGGAAGGACTTGTTGGCCGACCCACCGCCCTTGGCCATGAAGAGGAACTTGTACTCCGGCCCCTTCGGCCCCTCCGCGGTGGAGTAGATCTCGATCTGCGCCGGCAGGTTGGTGCCGGTGTTCTTCTCCTCGTACGTCGTCAGGGGAGCGAGCTGGGAGTAGCGCAGGTTGAGCTTGGTGTAGGCGTCGTACACGCCGCGGCTGATCGCCTCGCCGTCCTCGGCGCCGGTCAGGACAGCCTCGGACTTCTTGCCCATCACGATCGCGGTGCCGGTGTCCTGGCACATCGGCAGCACGCCGCCAGCGGAGATGTTGACGTTCTTGAGCAGGTCGGTCGCGACGAAGCGGTCGTTGCCCGACGCCTCGGGGTCGTCGATGATCTTGCGAAGCTGCGCGAGGTGCGCGGGCCGCAGGTAGTGGCTGATGTCGTGCATCGCCTCGGCGGTGAGCCGCTGGATCGCCTCCGGGTCGACCTTGAGGAACGTGCGCCCGTCGACCTCGACGGTCGAGACGCCCTCGGTCGTGATCAGCCGGTAGGGGGTGTCGTCCTGACCGGTCGGGAGGAGGTCGCTGTACCGGAACTCTGCTTCTGCCACGAGCAGCCAGACTAGTCCGTCCTCCGAGGGGCCCTCTTGACGGGCCGCGGACCGGTCGGTCTAGGGTCGACGCCGTCCACCACGGGAGCTCGCGGCAGCGGGCTGAGAGGGAGCTGGGGCCGCTCCGACCGTCGAACCTGATCCGGTTAAGACCGGCGAAGGAAGCGTCAGGAGCAACCTGTGTCCTCCCATTCCCGCAGCGCCGCGGTGCTGCCGCGCGTGTTCTGCCTCGTCGGTCCCGACGACGACCTGTCCCTGCTGCCGGCGCTCGCAGCTCGCGGGGTGACGGGCTTCCAGGTCCGGGACAAGACCAACGAGGACCGCGACTGCCTCGCGCTCGTGGTCACGGTCATGGCCTCGCTCACGTCGTACGACGTCATGGTGGTCGTCGACGACCGGCTCGACGTCGCCCTGGCGACCGGTGCCGACGGCGGCCACCACGACGGGGCCGACTACGCCGGCTTCGGGCCGATCGGCGTCTCGGGGTCCAAGGCCGACCTGCCCGACCCGCTCGGGGTGGCGGCGCTGAGGGGGGCCACCGGGCACCTGCCTCTGGTGGCGCTCGGCGGGATCGACGTGCCGACGGCCCGGGAGGTGCGCGCGGCGGGGGCCCACGGCGTGGCGGTGATCGGGGCGTTGTGGCGGGCGCGAGATCCGTTGAGAGCAGCCGAGGAGCTGGTCGCGGCGGTCGCCTGATGCGCGTGCTCGTGCGCGGCGCCGGGATCATCGGTCTCGCTGTCGCCGAGGAGCTGCTCCTCCGTGGCCACCGCGTCCGGGTCGTCGACCCCGCGCCCTGCTCGGGGGCCTCGGGAGTGGCGGCGGGGATGCTCGCACCCGCCGCGGAGGCCACCTGGGCAGCCCCCGGCGTCCTGGACCTGGGGCTGCGCGGCCTCGCCCTGTGGCCGGGCTACGCGGAGCGGCTCGGGGTGCCGCTGGCCCCCGCCGGCACCGTCCTGGTGGCCCGCGACGGCCGCGACCTCGTCGAGGCGCGCCGCCAGGCCGCGCTGCTGGCCGAGCACGGGATCGAGGCCGTTCCCCTGGACCCGGCGGCACTAGCACAGGTGGAGCCGAGGCTGACCTCCCGGGCCGCCGGAGGGGTGCTGCTGCCCGGGGACCGGTCGGTCGATCCGCGGGCCGTGCTCGCGGCGCTGCTCGAGCGGGTCGAGGTCGACGCGGGGGATGACGCGGTCGATGCCGGGGTCGACGCCGGGGTCGAGCACGACGTCGAGGTGCTCGCCACCGGGTGCAGCCTGCCCGCGCCGCACTCCCACCTGGTCCGGCCCGTCCGCGGTGAGGTCGTCCGTCTCCGGAGCGACGACCCGCCGAGCTACGTGGTGCGCGGCTGGGTGTTCGGCGAGCCGGTCTACCTGGTGCCGCGGGCGAGCGGCGAGGTGGTGGTCGGCGCGACCGTGGAGGAGCACGACGAGCCGGCGGCCCCCACCGCGGGCGGGGTACGTCGCCTGCTGGCGGCCGCCACCGAGCTGCTGCCCGGGCTCGACCGTGCCGCGGTGGTCGAGGTGGCCGCCCGCGACCGGCCCGGCAGCCCGGACGACCTGCCGCTGGTCGGCCCGACCCACGACCCCGGCGTCGTGTTGGCGGCCGGCCACTTCCGGCACGGGGTGCTGCTGGCCCCGCTGACCGCGCTCCTCGTCGCCGACCTGCTCGAGGGCGCCGACCCCGACCCCCTGACCGATCCTCGACGCCTGCTGGAGGAACCGTGCACGACCCGACCGTGACCCTCAACGGGGAGCGCGTCCCGCTCCCCGCCCACCCGACCCTGGTCACGCTGCTGGCCGGGTTGCCCGGGGGCCTGCCGACCGCTGGTGTCGCCGTGGCCGTGGACGGTGCCGTGGTCCCGCGCGGCGACTGGGACCGCCGTCCGCTGCGGGGCGGAGAGGCGATCGAGGTCGTGACGGCGGTGCAGGGCGGATGACCGGGCACGTGAGCCCCGTCGACGGCTGGGACGTCGGCCGCCAGCACCTCGGTTCCCGACTGCTGCTCGGCACCGGGGGCCTCCCGCACCTGGGCCTGCTGCCCGACCTGCTCGCCGCCGCGCGGCCGGCTGCGGTGACGGTCTCGCTGCGGCGCACCTCCTCCGTCCGCGAGGGTGGGCTGCTGGACACCCTGGGTCGGGCCGGGGTGCCGGTGCTGCCCAACACCGCCGGCTGCACGACCGCCCGCGAGGCGGTGCTGACCGCGCGGCTGGCCCGGGAGGCGCTGGACACGACCTGGGTCAAGCTCGAGGTCGTCGGGGACGAGACCACGCTGCTGCCGGACGCCGTCGAGCTGCTGTCGGCCGCGCGCGAGCTGGTCGCGGACGGGTTCGACGTGCTGCCCTACACCACCGATGACGCGGTCCTGGCCCGCCGGCTCGAGGACGCCGGCTGCGTCGCGGTGATGCCATTGGGGTCACCGATCGGCTCGGGACAGGGCGTCCTCAACCCGTACGCCATCGAGACGCTCGTCGCCTCGGTCGGGGTGCCCGTGGTGCTCGACGCCGGGGTCGGCACCGCCAGCGACGCCGCCCTGGCTCTCGAGCTCGGGTGCACGGCGGTGCTTGCCGCCAGCGCCGTGACCCGCGCCGCCGACCCGGTCGCGATGGGGGCCGCCCTGGCGGCCGCCGTCGAAGCGGGCCGGCTCGCGCGCGGCGCGGGACGGATCCCACGGGCCACCACGGCCCGGGCCTCGAGCCCGGTGACGGGTCGGGTGGTCCCGTGATCGAGGGGCTGCCGCGGCTGATGCTGCTGACCGATCGGTCCCAGCTGCGCCTGGGGCGGGGACTGGCGGGCACGGTCGAGGAGTGCGTGGCCGCCGGGCTTCGCCGGGTGGTCGTGCGTGAGCACGACCTGGAGCGGGCCGCGTGGACCGCGTTGGTCGACCGGCTGCTCGCGCTGCCGGACCTGGAGGTGCTCACCTCGCGTCGTGCCCACCCGCGGGCGCACGGGCTGCACCTCGCGGCGCACCAGCGGCCCACCTCGCAGCGGCACGGGCGGTCCTGCCACGGCGCCGGGGCGCTGGACCGCGCAGCACGCGAGGGCGCACGGTGGGCGACGCTGTCGCCGTACGCCGCCTCCGCCAGCAAGCCCGGCCACGGTCCGCCGGTCGACCGCGCGCTGCTGGCCATGGGCGCGGTCATGCGGGCCGCTGACCCGGCGGCCGAGACCGCACGGCTGCTGAAGGCACTGGGCTCGGAGGTGGCGCTGTGACGCCCCGCGTGGCCGTGTCGATCGCGGGCACCGACTCCGGAGGCGCCGCCGGCCTGGCGGCGGACCTGACGACCTTCGCCTCCCTCGGCGTCCACGGCGCCTGCGTCGTCACGGCCGTGACCGCGCAGGACACCCTCGGCGTGCGCTCGGTGCACCGCGTGCCGGTCCCGGAGGTGGGCGCCCAGCTCGATGCCGTCCGCGGCGACCTGCCGGTCGCGGCGGCGAAGACCGGCATGCTCGGCGGCGCGGCTGTCGTCGACCTCGTAGCCGGGCGTCTGGGACGCGGGGGCGACCAGCCGGTGCCCCTCGTCGTCGACCCGGTGCTGGTCGCGACGAGCGGCGCGGAGCTCGGGGACCGGGCCGTCATTGCGGCGTACCGCTCCCTGCTCCTCCCCGTCGCCACCCTCGTCACCCCCAACGCCGACGAGGCCGAGGCCCTGCTCGGCCGGTCGCTGCCCGCCCGCGACGCCGCGGCCGGGCTGGCCGACCTGGGCTGCACGGTGCTGCTGACCGGGGGAGACCCCGGCGGCCCGGAGTGCACCGACTGGTGGGCGCTCCCCGGCCACGACCCGGTGCCGCTGCCCCACGAGGCGGTCGACACCGAGAACGACCACGGCACCGGCTGCACCCACAGCGCGGCGCTCACCGCCCTCCTCGCCCGTGGCGAGGCCCCCCTCGAGGCGGCGACCCTCGCCGCCCGCTTCACCGCCGACCGGCTCCGTGCCGGTCGGCACTGGGACCTCGGCCGCGGCCGCGGCCCGGTCGCCCACACCCACCCCGCCCTGGAGGAGACCAGATGACCACCAGCCCGATCGAGCCCCTGCACCCGGCCCACCGCCGCGTGCTCGTCGACCACGACGGCCTGGCCGTCCCCGTGACCCGCGTCGACCTGACCAACGGGGAGACCTTCGACCGCTACTGCACCTCCGGCCCGGACCCCCGCCCGGACGGGTCCCTGCCGCCACTGCGTGAGCAGTGGATCGCCCGTCGAGAGGGTGGCCCGGTCACCCAGCTCGCGCTCGCCCGCGCCGGTGTGGTCACGGAGGAGATGCGCTACGCCGCGGCGCGTGAGGGCTGCGACCCCGAGCTGGTGCGCAGCGAGATCGCCGCCGGACGCGCCATCATCCCCGCCAACACCCGGCACACCGAGCTCGAGCCGATGGTCATCGGTCGGCGGTTCCTGGTGAAGATCAACGCCAACATCGGCACCAGCGCGGTCACCTCCGACACCGCCGGCGAGGTCGAGAAGCTGCGGTGGGCGGTGCGCTGGGGGGCTGACACCGTCATGGACCTCTCGACCGGTCCCGGCATCCACGAGACCCGCGAGGCCGTGCTGCGCTCCTCGCCCGTGCCGATCGGCACCGTGCCGATCTACCAGGCGCTGGAGAAGGTCGGCGGCGACGCCTCGCGGCTGTCGTGGGAGGTCTACCGCGAGACCGTGCTCGAGCAGTGCGAGCAGGGGGTCGACTACATGACCGTGCACGCCGGGGTGCTGCTGCGCCACGTCCCGCTCACCGTCGAGCGGGTCACCGGGATCGTCTCGCGCGGCGGGTCGATCATGGCCGGCTGGTGCCTGGCCCACCACGAGGAGAACTTCCTCTACACCCACTTCGACGAGCTCAGCGAGATCCTGGCGGCCTACGACGTCGCCTACTCCCTCGGCGACGGCCTGCGTCCCGGCTGCCTGGCCGACGCCAACGACGAGGCCCAGCTGGCCGAGCTGCGGACCCTCGGCGACCTCACCCTGCGCGCGTGGGAGCGAGGCGTGCAGGTGATGGTCGAGGGCCCCGGCCACGTCCCGCTCGACCTGGTGCCCGAGAACGTCCGCCTCGAGCAGGAGTGGTGCCACGGCGCGCCCTTCTACACCCTGGGCCCGCTGGCGACCGACGTCGCGCCCGGCTACGACCACATCACCTCCGCGATCGGTGCCGCCACGATCGCCCAGCACGGCACCGCGATGCTCTGCTACGTGACGCCCAAGGAGCACCTGGGCCTGCCGGACCGCGACGACGTGCGCACCGGGGTGGTCACCTACAAGCTCGCCGCGCACGCCGCCGACGTCGCCAAGGGGCACCCGGGTGCCCGCGAGTGGGACGACGCCCTGTCGCGGGCGCGGTTCGAGTTCCGCTGGCACGACCAGTTCGCGCTCTCCCTCGACCCGCCGCTGGCGCAGGCCTACCACGACGAGACGCTGCCCGCGGAAGCGGCGAAGACGGCGCACTTCTGCTCCATGTGCGGCCCGAAGTTCTGCTCGATGCGGATCAGCCAGGACGTCCGTGCGGCGTTCCGCGCCAAGAGCGAGGAGTTCCTGGAGCTGGGTGCGAGCGTCTACGTCGAGGAGCCGGCCGGCTGAGGCCGGCGTCCTGGTCCCACCGCGGGGCCCCGGCCCTAGGGTGAGGTCCATGGAGGAGGAGCAGGCCCGGATGAGGATCTCCGACGCCGACCGGCACCAGGTCTCGGAGGTGCTGCGCGAGGCGGCGGGGGAGGGGCGCCTGGACTGGGAGGAGCTCGAGCAACGCCTCGAGGCGGCGTACGCCGCGCGCACGTACGCCGAGCTGCTGCCGCTGACCGCCGACCTGCCCTCCGGGTCGACCCCCGTCCCGGTGTCGGCCCCGCAGCCCCCTGCGCGTGAGGTGTCCGGCGTGAGCGGGACCAGGCGGGCGTTCGCGATGTGGGGCGCCGTCGAGCGCAAGGGCACCTGGGACCTGACCGACCAGCTGACCGTCGGGGTCTGCATGGCCGGCGCACAGCTGGACCTGCGGCAGGCACGGTGGCCCGAGGGGGTGCCGGTGATCAGCGCCTACGCGGTGATGGGCGGGGTGCAGATCGTCGTCGACCCCGACACCGAGGTCGTGATGGAGGGCATCGGCATCATGGGCGGCTTCGCGGGGCCGTCCGGTCTGGTCGACCAGGCGCCCGGCATCCCGACGCGACGCGTGCGCGTGCGCGGCGTCGCCTTCTGGGGAGCCGTCGCGGTGGAGCGCAAGCACGCGATCGGTCCCGGGGGTGCCGCGGAGGACGGCGCACGGCGCGAGCTGGACTGACCCTGCGTCCTGGCCGTGCCGCACGACTGCGGTCGGCACCGACGTACGCGCGTACGCCCTGTGCAAGCGCTTACGCGTAGGCTAGGGTGACCGGCGTCACTTCACGACGGATCGTCCGGCACGTGCCTGCCGGTGAAGGAGATGGGAATCAATGGCGTCTGTGAGTTTCGAGAAGGCCCAGCGCTGGTACCCGGGGTCGGACACCCCGGCCGTGCCGGGCATCGACCTGGAGATCAACGACGGCGAGTTCATGGTGCTCGTCGGCCCCTCCGGCTGCGGCAAGTCCACGACCCTGCGCATGCTCGCGGGCCTGGAGGAGGTGAACTCGGGCACCATCAGGATCGGTGACCGCGACATCACCCACCTCCCGCCCAAGGACCGCGACATCGCGATGGTCTTCCAGAACTACGCCCTCTACCCGCACATGAGCGTCGCGGAGAACATGGGCTTCGCGCTGAAGATGGCGAAGATGCCCGTGGAGGAGCGCAACAAGCGTGTGCAGGAGGCCGCGCAGATGCTCGGGCTCACCGAGTACCTCGACCGCAAGCCGAAGGCGCTCTCGGGCGGTCAGCGCCAACGTGTCGCGATGGGCCGCGCGATCGTCCGGCAGCCGCAGGTCTTCTGCATGGACGAGCCCCTGTCGAACCTCGACGCCAAGATGCGCGTGCAGACCCGCACCGACATCGCCAAGCTCCAGCAGGACCTCGGCATCACGACCGTCTACGTCACCCACGACCAGGTCGAGGCCATGACGATGGGCGACCGTGTCGCGGTCATGAAGCTGGGCGTCCTGCAGCAGGTCGACACCCCGCTGAAGCTCTACGACAAGCCGGCCAACCTCTTCGTCGCCGGCTTCATCGGCTCGCCGCAGATGAACCTCATCGAGGCCGTCGCCAAGGACGGCAAGGCATTCATCGGCGAGTACGAGGTGCCGGTCGACCCCGCCGCCGCTGCGAAGATGAAGGGCAACATCACCATCGGGGTGCGCCCGGAGAACTGGCGGATGGTCGACTCCGGCCAGGGCCTGCCGGTGAAGACCACGGTCGTCGAGGAGCTCGGCGCCGACGCCTACCTCTACGGCACCAGCGACGTCGAGGGCACCCCGTCGGCGCTCATCGTGCGCACCAGCGGTCGCGACCACGTCCGCAAGGGCGAGGTCTTCCACGTCTCCACCGACCCCCAGCACGTGCACGTCTTCGACACCGACACCGGGGAGCGGCTCTCCGACTGATCCGGTCGCACCCAGCGCGCCGAGCCGGTGCGGGGCCCTCCTGGGGGCTCCGTGCCGGCTCGTCCGTCGTCGCGGCGGGGCTTGGTCGGGTGCGCTCAGGCCCGGTCGGCCGTACGCCGGATGGCGGCAGTGAAGGTGTCGAAGAGCTCCTCGGGCAGGTCGTGGCCCATGCCGTCGACCAGCACCAGCTCGGCGCCGGGGATCGCGGCAGCGGTCGCCCGGCCGCCGGAGACGTGCACCATCTTGTCCGCCAGGCCGTGCACGACCAGGCTCGGCACCCGCACCCCGCGCAGCCGCGGCTCGCGGTCGGGCTGGGTGAGGATCGCGACCATCTGCCGCAGCGTCCCGGCGGCGCTGACCCCGTGGTCCCAGGTCTCCGCGGCGCGGACCCGGTTGTCCTCCTCGGTGACCGGGTAGGCCGGGGAGCCGAGCAGCGACCACATCCGCGTGCTCTGGGCGACGTACGCCTCCTTGCCGGTGCGGCCCCCGGTGAGCAGCGGCGGCAGCAGTGAGGGGTGCTGCCAGCCGACGGTCCGTCGCCCCGTCGTCGACATGATCGAGGTCATCGAGCGGACCCGGCGCGGGTCCGCCAGCGCCATCGTCTGCACGATCATGCCGCCCATCGAGATGCCGGCGACGTGCGCCGACTCGATGCCGAGGTGGTCGAGCAGGCCGAAGCCGTCGGCGGCCATGTCGTCGAGGGAGTACGGCGCGCGCACCGGCAGCCCGGCGAAGGCACGCACCAGCGTGGCGCGGGTGACCTTCCCGCGCATCCGGCTCGACCGGCCGGCGTCGCGGTTGTCGAAGCGGATGACGTGGAAGCCCTCGTCGGCCAGCCGCAGGCACAGTGCGTCGTCCCACCAGGTCAGTGGCCCGCCGAGGCCCATGACGAGCAGGAGTGGCTCACCGTCGGGGTCGCCGAAGGTCTGGTAGCACAGCTCGACGCCGGTGCTGACGGGCGCGCGGAGCAGGTCGGTGACCAGATGGGTCATGCGGCCAGTAGACCGTACGGACCATCTGTGGACCACCGGCGTCCGTTTCTTCGTGTCTCACCTCACAGGAGGTGTTACGTCGTCGTAATGTTGAAGGGTGAACAAGAACCCGGTCGCGTCCTTCCTGCTGCCCGACGAGTTCCGTCGTCCGCCGCTGGTGCGGATGCTGCACGAGGGACGCCTGGTGGGGGAGGCCTCGCGTCACGCGGTCCGTGGGCTCTCCGCGGCCCGCACGCGCACGCCGTACGCCGGCAGCGCCCATCGAGTCGCGGCTCGAGGCGATCGTGGCCCGCCGCGAGCAGCGCGTGCAGATCGTCGGGCACAGCCTCGGCGGCATGCTCGCCCGCGGCATCGCCGCCCGCCGCCCCGACCTGGTCAGCGGCATCGTCACCATGGGCAGCCCGGTGCTGGCCCCCGGCGCCCACCACCGCTCGCTCACGATGTTCGTGCTCGGCCTGGTCGCGATGTCCAAGGTCGGCGTCAGCGGCGTCATGAACGAGACCTGCGTCGGCGGCGAGTGCGCGCTGGAGTCCTTCCAGGAGAGCCAGGTCCCGCTGCCCTCCGACGTCTCGTTCACCGCGATCTACTCCCGCAACGACGGCATCGTCGACTGGCGCGCCTGCCTGGACCCCGCCGCCGCCCACGTCGAGGTGAGGGCCTCCCACATCGGGATGGCCGTCGACCCCCGCGTCAGCGACGAGGTCCTCTCCGCGCTGCGCACCCACCGCGAGGGCGCCGCCGCTGCCGCCTCCTCGCTCCGGGTCGCCACCGCCTGACGCCGAGCCGGCCGAGCCGGGCTGTCGTCCAGCCGGCCGGGTTTGTCGGCCAGCCGACGTACCCGGCCATGGGACGACGAACCTTTGTCGTCCAGCTCCCGGGTCTGTCGGCCAGCCGACAAGCCCGGGCGTGACCGACGTGAAGCCCCCGGGGGGAGCGGATCAGTGGTCGAAGTCGACCGCGGAGTACGCGCGGAGCTTGGAGAGCTTGTGCTCGGAGCGGATGGTGCGGATCGTGCCGCTGCGCGAGCGCATCACCAGGCTGTGGGTGCTGACGGAGTTGGCGCTGTAGCGCACGCCCTCGAGCAGCTCGCCGTCGGTGATGCCGGTGGCGACGAAGAAGCAGTCGTCGCCGGTGACCAGGGTGTCGGTGTCGAGCACGGCGTCGAGGTCGTGGCCGGCGTCGATGGCGCGCTGGCGCTCCTCGTCGTCGGTGGGCCACAGGCGACCCTGGATGACACCGCCCATGGACTTCATCGCGCAGGCGGTGATGATGCCCTCGGGGGTGCCGCCGATGCCGAGCAGCAGGTCGACGCCGGTGTCGGGGCGGGCGGCCATGATGGCGCCGGCGACGTCGCCGTCGGTGATGAACTTGATCATCGCGCCGGTCTCGCGGATCTCCTCGGCCAACTGCTCGTGGCGGGGACGGTCGAGCAGGACGACCTTGACGTCCTCGGGGCGCTTGCCCTTGGCCTTGGCCACGGCGGAGATGTTCTCGGCGACCGAGGCGCGGATGTCGACCACGTCGGCGGCCTCGGGGCCGGTGACGAGCTTCTCCATGTAGAACACGGCCGAGGGGTCGTACATCGAGCCCCGCGGCGAGACCGCCAGCACCGACACGGCGTTGGTCATGCCCTTGGCGGTCAGGGTGGTCCCGTCGATGGGGTCGACGGCGACGTCGCACTCGGGACCGGTGCCGTCACCGACCTCCTCGCCGTTGTAGAGCATCGGGGCGTTGTCCTTCTCGCCTTCGCCGATGACGACGGTGCCGCGCATGCCGATGGTCGAGATGAGCACCCGCATCGCGTTGACGGCCACGCCGTCGGCGCCGTTCTTGTCGCCGCGGCCGACCCACCGCCCGGCGGCCATGGCGGCTGCTTCGGTGACGCGCACCAGCTCCAGCGCGAGGTTGCGGTCAGGGGACTGCGGGGCGACCTGGAGGCCGTCGGGCTCGCTCATGGGCGCATGCTATCGGTCGTCGTCGCGGTCGCCTTCACGGTCAGCCAGACCTCTCGACCCGCGGTCAGTCCGAGGTCCACGGCCGCGGCGGGCGTGACGTCGGCCAGCAGCTCGGGCCCGTCCTCGGTGGCGACCAGCAGGCGCAGCGCGTCGCCGTGCGGGGTCGTGCCGGCCACGCGGCCGCGCCAGGTGAGCCGCGCGGAGCCCTCCGGGCGGGCCAGGGAGACGGTGACGGCGCTGGGCGGGAAGCTGCGGCGTACGTCGCCGTCGGGCACGACGTTGAGGCCGACCAGCCGGGCCACGTGCTCGGTGCGCGGGCGGGCCGCGACCTCGTGAGGGGTGCCGGTCTGGGCGATCCGCCCCTCGTCGATCACCACGACCCGGTCGGCGAGGGTGAGGGCGTCGAGGGCGTCGTGGGTGACCAGCAGCGTCACCCCGGAGTACGACGCCAGGTGCTCGGCCAGCGCGATCCGCAACGAGGTCGCCACGCCCACGTCGAGCCCCCCGAACGGCTCGTCCAGCAGCAGCACGGCGGGGTCGGCGACGAGCGCGCGGGCGAGGGCGACCCGCTGCGCCCCGCGGGCGCGGAGGCCGAAGGCGACGTTCTCGAGCGCGGTGAGGTGCGGGAAGAGCGAGCGGTCCTGGGGGACCAGCCCGACACCGCGGTCGCGGACGGGCAGCGGGGGAGCGTTCCAGTCGCGGCCGGCGACCTCGACGCGACCGGCGACGGGCAGCAGGCCGGCGACCGCGGAGAGCAGCGTGCTCTTCCCGGCGCCGTTGGGCCCGATGACGGCCACGACGTCACCTGATGCGGCGTCGAGGGCGGCGCTCAGCCGGCCCGGGACCTCGACGTCGAGGGAGAGCCCGGTCACGACGGCACCAGCCAGCGACGGCGCAGCCCGACGAGCACCCCGATCGAGACGACCAACAGCAGCATCGACAGGGTGCGGGCGGCCGCCGGGTCGGCCTGCAGCGTGGTGTAGATCAGCGACGGCATCGTCTGCGTGGTGCCGGGGAAGTTGCCGGCGAAGGTGATGGTCGCGCCGAACTCGCCCAGGCTGCGCGCCCAGGCCAGCACGCAGCCGGCCAGCACACCGGGCAGGGCGAGCGGCAGCGTCACCCGGCGGAACGTCGTCCAGCGGTCCGCGCCCAGGGTGGCGGCGACGACGTCGAACCGCTCCCCGGCGGTCCGCAGCGCCCCCTCGACGCTGAGCACGAAGAACGGCAGCGAGACGAACGTGTGCGCCAGCACCACCGCGGTGGTCGTGTAGGGGATGGTCCACCCGGTCACGTCGTGCAGCGGGCCACCCAGCAGGCCGTTGCGCCCGAGCGCGGCGACCAGCGCGACGCCCGCGACCACGGGAGGCAGCACGAGCGGCACGGCGACCAGCCCGCGCAGCAGGCGGCGCCCCGGGAACTCCACCCGTGCCAGCAGCCACGCCAGCGGTGTCCCCAGCAGCACGCACAGCACGACGGTCAGCGCGGACGTCAGCCCCGAGAGCCACAGCGCGTCGCGCACCGCGGGGTCGGCCAGCTGGGCACCGAGGTCGGACCACGGGGTGTCCAGCACCAGGGCGACCAGCGGCACCACGAGCAGCGCCGCGCCGACCGACCCCGGGACCAGGAGGAGGAGCGGTGGCCTGCCGAGGGAGGGTGCGCGCGCCGGCGTACGCGTGGGGGTGGTGCTCACGGCAGCGAGAACCCTGCCGCGTCGAGGACGTCGCGCCCTGCCGCGGACAGCACGAGGTCGACGAACTGCTGCGCCAGGTCGGGCTCGCGGGCCTGCTCCAGGACCGCGATCGGGTAGGACGTGGTGAGGGCCTCCGCCCCGGGGATCGGGAAGGTGACGACGTCCTCGCCGGCGCTCACCGCGTCGGTGGCGTAGACGATGCCGGCGTCGGCCTCGTCGGCCACGACCCTGGCGAGCACCGCCTTGACGTCGACCTCGAGGCTGACCGGCTCGGCCTCGACCTGCTGCACGTCGGCCAGCGCCGACCAGAGGGCGCCGCAGGGGGCGGTCTCGACGCAGGCGACGTACGCCGCCCGGCCGCTGGCCACGTCGTCGAACCCGTCGACCCCGGCCCGACCGTCGGCGGGCGCGACGAGGACCAGGCTGTTGCTCGCGAACGTCCGGGGGGCGCCCGACACCGCGTCGGAGGCGAGCTCCATGGTGCGGGCGTCGGCCGTGGCCAGCACGTCGGCGGGCGCACCCTCGAGCGCCTGCTGAGCCAGGGTCGCCGAGGAGTCGAAGGCCAGCCGCACCCGCACGCCGGGGGGCTCCGCCTCGAACTCCTCCGCGAGCTCGGTGAACGTCTCGGTCAGCGACGCCGCCGCCAGCACGGTGAGCGTCTCCTCGTCGCCCCCGGCCCCGGCCGCGCACCCGCTGAGGGCCAGCGCTCCGACGAGCGCCACCGCCACCACCCCGCGCCGACGAGCCGGTTGCGGGCGCTGACGGCCGCGGACCGGCCGGGGTCGGGCGTGCCGGCGAGGTCCGCGGCGAAGGCGGCCAGCGCCGCGCCGGGCACGACGGTGCGCCCCTCCTCCTGCTCGGCCCGGAGCCGCCCGGCGTCCACCCAGCGGCGCAGGGTGTCGTCGCTGACCCCGAGGAGCTCGGCGGCCTCCGCGATCCGGTACGTCGTCACGCGTCCAGCATGCCGCATCCGCGGATGGATCGGCCAGAAGTCACCCGCATCTGCGGCTTCGTGATGGCTGGCTGACCGCGCCTACCGGCCACCTGTGATCATGGCGGCGTGAGCCAGACGAGTCCTGCCGCCAACCGTCCCGGTGGCTACAACCGCTCCTTCGGTGGCCTGGTGGGCGCCATGATCGTCATGGTCGTGGCCGTCGTGCTGGTCTGGCTGGCCTTGGGGCTCTTCCGCGACGACGCGGAGTTCGAGCCCCCCCCGATCGACTACGACGCCTCCATGGCAGCCCTCGCCGACAGCGGTGCCGCGCTGGCCTACCCCGAGACCCTCCCGGAGGGCTGGCGCGTCAACAACCTCGCCTACGACCCCGCCGACCCGTCCTTCTCGCTGGCGATGCTCACCGAGGACGAGCGGTTCGTGGGCGTCTACCACGGTCGTGAGGACCTCGAGGAGGTGCTCGCGCGGCTCGTCGACGACGCCGCGACCGAGGAGGGTTCCGTCGAGCTGACCGACGGCGACGGTGGGTCGGCGACGTGGCAGGTGTTCGGAGACGAGGGCGGTGACACGGCGTACGTCCGCGTCGGCGACCAGCGGCGCGACCCGGTCATCACGCTCGTCTACGGCTCCGCCTCCGACGACCAGCTGCGCGAGGTCGTCGGCTCGCTGCTCACCGTCGGCTGACGCGGTCGGGGAACTGCCCCGGGTCGTTCCCGTCAGTCGGCGTCGGCCTCGAGGACCTTGTCGAGTCGCTCCCGGGCGCCGTCGAGCCAGCGCTGGCAGACCTGCGCCAGCTGCTCGCCGCGCTCCCAGAGCGCCAGCGACTCCTCCAACGTGGTGCCGCCGGCCTCGAGGCGGCGCACCACGTCGACCAGCTCCTCGCGTGCCTCTTCATACGAGGTGGACTCGCGCCCCGCCTGTGCGTCGCTCGCGGTCTGCTCAGCCATCGGTCTCCTCGGTGCTCTGCTCATCGGGTTGGTCGGGCTCGATGCCCTCGGCGGTGGCGCGGACGCGGCCGTCGGCGACCCGGACGCTCAGCGCGGCGCCGGCCTCGACGCCGGCCACCGAGGTGAGCACGTGCCCCTGGTCGTCCTGGAGGACGGCGTACCCACGGCGCAGGGTCTCCAGCGGCGACAGGGCGCGCGCCCGGGCGCGCTGGTGGGCGACGTCGTCGGCGGCGCGGTCGAGGCGGTGGCCGAAGGTACGCCGCGCGCGCTCGCGCAGCAGCCGCAGCTCGTCGACGCGCTGGGCCACCAGGCTGCGCGGGTCGGCGAGGGCGGGGCGCGAGCGGAGTCCGTCGAGGAGGTTCTGCTCGCGGTCGAGGTGGGAGCGGACCAGGGTGCGCAGCCGCTCCTGGGCCCACTCGACGCCGCGCAGCTCCTCGGCGACGTCGGGCACGACCAGCTTGGCGGCGTCGGTGGGGGTGGAGGCGCGCACGTCGGCGACCAGGTCGAGCAGCGGGGCGTCCTGCTCGTGGCCGATCGCGGAGACGACGGGGGTGGTCATCGCGAACACGACGCGCACCAGGCCCTCGTCGGAGAAGGAGAGCAGGTCCTCCACCGAGCCGCCGCCGCGGGCCACGACGACGACGTCGACCTCGGGATGGCGGTCGAGCCGCTCGAGGGCCTCGATGACCTCCCCGGCGCAGCGGGGGCCCTGCATGGAGGCACCGACGACCTCGAACTCGACCGCGGGCCAGCGGCGGCGTGCGTTCTCCAGGACGTCGCGCTCGGCGGCGCTGCCCGGCGAGGTGACCAGCCCGACCCGCTGGGGGAGGAACGGCAGGTCGCGCTTGCGGTCGGCGGCGAAGAGGCCCTCCGCGGCGAGCAGCTGGCGGCGCTGCTCGAGACGGGCCAGCAGCTCACCGAGGCCGACCATCCGGATCTCGCGGGCCTGCAGCGAGAGGGTGCCGCGGTTGGCGTAGTAGGAGGGCTTGGCGTGCACCACGATGCTCGCGCCCTCGACCAGCGGGGTGGGCAGGGAGTCGACGTAGGTGCGGGCGACGGTGACGGTGACCGAGATGTCGGCGACGGTGTCGCGCAGGGTGAGGAACACCGTGGCCATGCCGGGGCGGCGGTTGAGCTGGGCCACCTGGCCCTCGACCCAGACCGCTCCCAGGCGGTCGATCCATCCGCCGATGGCGTTGGCGACCGTGCGCACCGCGACCGGCGCGGTGGGGGAGGTCTCCAGTGCCATGCGGCGAGGTTAGAGGAGTGCGCCGACGCCCGTACGATGGCAGGCATGACGACCGACATGGGCATGCCCCCGGTGCTGACCCCCGACGAGGCCGACAAGGCCGTGCTGCTGGCCGCCCCGCGCGGCTACTGCGCTGGCGTCGACCGCGCCGTGGTGACCGTCGAGCAGGCGCTGGACCTCTACGGCGCCCCGGTCTACGTCCGCAAGCAGATCGTCCACAACAAGCACGTCGTGGCTGACCTCGAGGCGCGTGGCGCGATCTTCGTCGAGGAGCTCGACGAGGTGCCCGCCGGTGAGACCGTCGTGTTCTCCGCCCACGGTGTCAGCCCGGCCGTGCACGCCCAGGCCGCCGAGCGCGAGCTGAAGACCATCGACGCCACCTGCCCGCTGGTGACCAAGGTCCACCACGAGGCGAAGCGGTTCGCCAACGACGACTACGACATCCTGCTGATCGGCCACGCCGGGCACGAGGAGGTCGAGGGCACCGCGGGCGAGGCCCCCGAGCACATCCAGCTCGTCGAGGGCCCGTGGGACGTCGACAAGATCGAGGTCCGCGACCCCGCGAAGGTCGCCTGGCTCTCCCAGACCACGCTGTCGGTCGACGAGACGCTGGAGACGGTCGCGGCGATCCGCGAGCGGTTCCCGCTGCTGCTCGACCCGCCCAGCGACGACATCTGCTACGCCACCCAGAACCGTCAGCTCGCGGTCAAGGAGATCGCCAAGGACGCCGACCTGGTGATCGTCGTCGGTTCCGGCAACTCCTCCAACTCCGTGCGCCTGGTCGAGGTCGCCCTCGAGGCGGGGGCGAAGTCGTCGTACCGCGTCGACGACGCCTCCGAGATCGACGAGGCCTGGCTCGACGGCGTGCGGACCGTGTCGGTGACCTCGGGCGCGAGCGTGCCGGAGGCGCTGGTCCAGGGCGTGCTGGAGTTCCTCGCCGAGCGCGGCTACCCCGACGCCAAGGCCGTGCAGAGCGCCGAGGAGTCGCTCATCTTCGCCCTGCCCAAGGAGCTGCGCCGCGACCTGAAGGCCGCCGCCGCGGCCGCCCAGGGCTGAACCCCACCGAAGCCCAGGACGCCCCATGGCCCGCTACCTCGACCTCCACCCCGTCGACCCGCAGCCCCGCCTTGTCGGTCAGGTCGTGGCGGCGCTGCGCGACGACGACGCCCTGATCGCCTACCCGACCGACTCCGGCTACGCGCTGGGGTGCCGGGTCGGCAACCGTGACGGCCGCGACCGGATCCTGAGGATCCGCGGCCTCGACGACCGGCACCACTTCACCCTGGTCTGCGCCGACTTCGGTCAGCTCGGCCAGCTGGTGCACGTCGACAACGCGGCCTTCCGCACGATCCGCTCGTGCACGCCGGGTCCCTACACGTTCATCCTGCCCGGCACGCCCGAGGTGCCGCGGCGGCTGCTGCACCCGAAGAAGAAGACCGTCGGCGTGCGCATCCCCGACCACCGCGTCGTGTCCGCGATCCTCGCCGAGCTCGGTGAGCCGCTGCTGTCGAGCTCGCTGATCCTGCCCGGGGAGACCGAGCCCCGTACGATGGGGTGGGAGATCAAGGAGGACCTCGAGCACCAGGTCGACATCGTCATCGAGGCCGGCGAGACCCCCGCCGAGCCGACGACGGTCGTCGACTTCTCCGACGGTGCTCCCGAGGTGCTGCGGCACGGAGCCGGGGACACCTCCCGCTTCGAGTGAGTGAGCAGCCGCCCGCGAGGGACGCGCTCTCCGCTGGTCGAGGTGTGAGGAGCGCCAGCGACGAACCTCGAGACCCGGCGAGGTGGACGCCGACCTGACTCAGCCCGTCGACCGGTCCCGCTCGACCGACTGATCCTCGCGCTCGAAGGACCGCTCGACGGCTCGGAGCTCGACGGTCCGCGGAGCAGGCAGGTCCTCGTCGGTGACCGACAGCTCGGTGAAGCGGCGTGCCGAGACCAGCACGCGTGACTCCAGGGAGCCCATCGCCTGGTTGTAGTGGCCGACCGCGGCGTTGAGGGAGCGGCCGACGTTGTCGAGGTGCCGGTCGAGGACCTGCAGCCGCTGGTGCAGGTCGACGCCGAGCCGGTGGATCGCGCGGGCCTGCTCGGCCAGCGCCTCGTGCTGCCAGCCCTGCGCCACGGTGCGCAGCAGCGCGATGAGGGTGGTGGGGGAGGCGAGCACGACCTGGCGGCCGGCGGCGTGCTCGAGCAGGGTCGGGTCGGCCTCCAGTGCGGCGGAGAGGAACGACTCGGCCGGCACGAACAGCACCACGAACTCCGGTGCTCCCTCCAGCGCCTTCCAGTAGGCCTTCGACCCGAGCTGGTCGACGTGGGTGCGCACCTGGCGGGCGTGCCGGGTGAGGTGGTGGTCGCGCTCGGCGTCGTCGGCAGCCGCAGCCGCGTCGAGGAACGCGTCGAGCGGCACCTTCGCGTCGACCACGACATCGCGGCCCCCGGCCAGGTGCACGACCAGGTCGGGGCGCTGGGCACCGTCGTCGAGGCGCACCTGCTCGGAGAAGTCGCAGCGGTCCACCAGTCCGGCCAGCTCGACGGTGCGGCGCAGGTGGAGCTCGCCCCAGCGTCCCCGCACCTGGGGGCGGCGCAGCGCGGTCGTCAGCTGGTGGGTCTCGCGGCGCAGGCCGTCGGCCGAGCGGCGTACGTCGTCGACCTGCTGGTGCAGCTGGCCCTGCCAGGAGACTCGGGCATGCTCGAGGTCGCGCAGGGTGTCGTGGAGCCGGTCGAGCCCCTCGAGCACCTCGGTGTCCCGCGCCTCTCCGCCGGGACCGGCGCCCAGGGCGCCGCCGAGAGGGGAGCGTCGCAGCACGCCCAGGGCCAGGCCGAGCGCGAGACCGAGGCCGAGGCCGACGAGCAGCACCAGCAGCAGCGCGAGGGTGGTGGAGAGGCTTGACGCGCTGCGCCAGGGCGGGGGAGCCGAGGACGAAGTCGATCTTCAGGCCGCGGTCGCGCTCGAAGCGCTGGCGGTAGTAGTCCCAGTAGGTGTAGCCGGGGGCGTGCTCGCGGGTGACCTCGGCCCAGCCGTCGTCGAGGAAGCCCTGGAAGGCAGCACGCTCGGGCGGGGTGACGTGGGTGCTGGTGCGGAACTGCTTGACGTCGAAGACGTCGTCGTCGGTGGGGCAGATGTTCCAGTCGCCCACGAGTGCGGCGGGGGCGTCGAGCCAGCCGGCCGCCGCCGTACGCAACCGGGCGAGCCAGTCGAGCTTGTAGACGTAGTGCGGGTCGTCGGGCTTGCGGCCGTTGGGGACGTAGAGGCTCCAGATGCGTACGCCGCCACAGGTCGCCCCGAGGGCGCGTGCCTCCGCAGCGACCGGGTCGCCGAAGCCGGGCATGTCCGGGAAGCCGACGGTGACGTCCTCGAGGCCGACGCGGCTGATCAGCGCGACGCCGTTCCACTGGTTGTAGCCGACGGCGGCGACGTCGTACCCCCGTGACTGCAGCCCCATCAACGGCAGCTGCTCCTCGCGGGCCTTGGTCTCCTGCACGGCGAGCACGTCGACGTCGTGGCGGTCGAGGAAGGCCTCGACGCGGTCGATGCGGGTGCGGAGGGAGTTGACGTTCCAGGTGGCGATGCGCACCGCGCCATCCTGGCTCATCTTCTCGCAGTGCAAGAACCTGACCCACCTCGACCCTGGTCGGCCCGGGGGGATCGCGGGTTCACTCGCTCGCACCCATCCACCACTCGGGAGGAAGCACCCCATGTCGCACCGCACCACCGGCGCCCTGGCGGCCACAGCCGCCCTCGCCGTCTCGCTCGGCTGCTCGATGCTCGGCGCCACCACCGCCAGCGCCGCCACCGAGGACTCCTCGTCCGTGCCGACCTACCAGCAGTTCCGCGACTCCACCTTCGTCGACACCGACGGGCAGTACGTCGTCAACGGCGACGAGCCGGTGTCCGACAGCGGCAAGCTGCGGCAGTTCTACGACGACATGGTGGGGGACAAGCACACCGGCCGGCCCATGGAGGACGGCCTCATCGTCAACACGGTCTCCGGCAAGGACGACAAGTGGAGCGCCTCCCAGGTCGGGAACCTCACCTACTGCGTCTCGACCAAGTTCGGATCCGACTACTCCGCGATGGTCAGCGCGATGGCCAGCGGCGCCGGGCAGTGGGAGGCCGCCTCGTCGGCGATCGACTTCGTGCACGTCCCCAGCCAGGACTCCAGCTGCACCACCCGCAACAACAGCGTGCTGTTCTCGGTGGAGCCGGTGAGGACCACCCAGTACATCGCCCGCGCGTTCTTCCCCAGCACCCCCAAGCGCTCGCGCAACGTGCTGGTCGACGACTCGATCTGGACCTCGGGATCCTGGAGCCCGTCCAACATCGTGGCCCACGAGCTGGGTCACACCCTGGGCTTCCGTCACGAGCACACCCGCCCGGAGTCGGGCACCTGCTTCGAGGACAACAACTGGCGGGCACTGACGCCCTACGACTCGGCCTCGATCATGCACTACCCGCAGTGCAACGGGTCCTCCTCGGACCTGAGCATGACCAACGCCGACCGGCAGGGCGCGGCGGCGCTCTACGGCTCCTGAGCCTCGCCTGCTGATTGGGGAGGGCCACGGGCGCGGGCCTAGACTCGCGGCCCGTGGCTCTCACCATCGGCATCGTCGGACTGCCCAACGCCGGCAAGTCCACCCTCTTCAACGCCCTGACCAAGAACGACGTGCTCGCGGCGAACTACCCGTTCGCCACCATCGAGCCCAACGTCGGCGTGGTCGGGGTCCCCGACTCGCGGCTGCCGCGGCTCGCCGAGATCTTCGGCTCCGAGCAGATCCTCCCGGCCACGGTCGAGTTCGTCGACATCGCCGGCATCGTCCGCGGCGCCTCCCAGGGCGAGGGCCTGGGCAACAAGTTCCTCTCCCACATCCGCGAGTCCGCCGCGATCTGCCAGGTGACCCGCGTCTTCCGCGACGAGGACGTGACCCACGTCGACGGCGAGGTCAACCCCGGCAACGACATCTCCACCATCCAGACCGAGCTGATCCTCGCCGACCTGGAGACCGTCGAGCGCGCGATCGTGCGGCTGGAGAAGGAGTCGCGCAAGGTCAAGGACCTCGTCGCGAACCTCGAGGCGACCAAGGTGGCCAAGGAGGCGCTCGAGGCCGGTACGCCGGTGATCGACCTGATCTCCGCCGGCAAGCTCGACGGCGCGCTGCTGCGTGAGCTGTCGCTGCTGACCGCGAAGCCGTTCATCTACGTCTTCAACTGCGACTCCGACGAGCTCGCCGACGAGGAGCTCAAGGCCAAGATGCGCGACCTGGTCGCGCCGGCCGAGGCGATCTTCCTCGACGCGAAGTTCGAGTCCGAGCTGGTCGAGCTGGACGAGGAGGAGGCCGCGGAGTTCCTCGCCGAGGCCGGCATCACCGAGCCCGGCCTGGAGGTCCTGGCCCGCGTCGGCTTCGACACCCTCGGCCTGCAGACCTACCTCACCGCCGGCCCCAAGGAGTCGCGCGCCTGGACGATCCGCAAGGGCGACACCGCCCCGCAGGCCGCCGGCGTGATCCACACCGACTTCGAGAAGGGCTTCATCAAGGCCGAGATCGTCTCCTTTGACGACCTCGTCGCCGCGGGCTCCATGGCCAAGGCCAAGGAGGCCGGCAAGGTCCGCATGGAGGGCAAGGACTACGTCATGGCCGACGGCGACGTGGTGGAGTTCCGCTTCAACGTCTGAGCAAGGCGTGCCCTGTCCGCTGTTGACGGGGAACTCCGGATGGATGTTGTGGGTTCAGCCTACTTCGGGGCTCCGACAGTGCATGCCCATCACGCGCCCGCGTGACTGTGCCTCACTCGTGCTCTCTTATCTCCAACTCTGGGTGGACTTTTCCGGCCCGCAGAATGTGAAAACTGCGGCCGGATGCTTGAAGCGCGCTTGGCGGGCGGCGAAGCCAATCTAGATAGTGCGCACGGCGTGGCGTGACAGCATCAGCTCCGTGAAGGACTTCGTCGAGCTCTACTTCAAGCGGAACCGTGGTTGGCCGTGGCCCGAGGAGAACTGGGGGCTGACGCCAATGTTCGGTGACGATGGATGGTGCCACGCATGCGGCGTCCCGAAGCGAGAGCAAGCCGCCTCCCTTGTGCTCCAGCGCAAGGGGTTGTCGGACCCATCCGGGGCGTGGGTGCCGAACTGGCAGTTCGACGTCATCTGCATGGACGACGAGGTCACCGAGCGCGTTGCCCGCGAGTTCTCAGTCACCACACTGCCGGTCGGATGGCCTCGCGTCGCGCCGGGTGAGGCGCACCAAATCGTAATTCCGTCTGTAGGTCCTGCGTGGTTCGACCCTCAGGAGTTGGCGGAGCGCGCCACAGCGCGGCATGGGACTGCTGGGGCGGAGTGTGCCGAGTGCGGAGTCTGGCGGTGGATGCCCCTTGCGTTCGGGATGCTTCCCGAGTTGCGGGCCAGGGCTCACTGGGACGACTACGACGTGCTTGCGAGCCCGGAATGGTTCGGCGACGGGTGGAAGGCCTATCGGCAGATTCTCGTGCGGCGTGAGTTGGCAGAACTGCTCGCCAAGTCGAGCCCTCGTGACTTCAGGGTCGTAAGAGTGAAGGAGTTCGTACATTAAACGACCGCTTGCTGTCGGCAGGGGACGAGCGCCGCATACCGCTGATCCACGCGAGGGTGTCTGCGGTGCCGGGTACTCTCGATCCATGGTGAATCCAGCGCTGCAGTCGGCCATCGAGGCCATGAGCCTCGATGAGCGGTTGGAGCTCGTGGAGTTCATCGAGAAGACCGTGGAGTCGGCCCCGATCGACGTCACCGAGGGGCAGAAGACGGTCATCCGGTCGCGTGCTGCCGAGCTGGACGCCGACCCCTCCATCGGGTTGACCTGGGACGAGCTCAGGGCTCGTCTCGCCGCGCGTCGCGCATGAGCCGAGCCGTGGTCGTCTTCCATCCTGCGGTGGAGGACGACATCGCGGCTATCCAGGCGCACTACGAGCAGATAGATCCAGTCCTGCCCGACCGGTTCGAGGCCAGGTTGGACGACCAGGTGGAGCGGCTGTCGATGTTCCCCGAGTCCGGGGCGGTGACCTTCGATGTCTACCGCCGCGCCCTGGTCAAGCGATTCCCCTACATGGCGATCTATCGCGTCGCGCGCCCGCGAGTTGAGGTGTTGGCCATCGTGAGCACCCGACAGGACCCCGCCACAATGGAGGCGTTGGTTGCTGAGCGCGCGGGGGAGTAGGCCGCGGTGCTTCAAGCGCCGGCGGTCTCCGGGGCTCCCGGCCGCTCGTGCTCGGTGACGACCGGGTCGGGGCGCCAGCCCGGCGGGCCGAAGACGTAGCCGATCTTGTCGCGCCACGTCGGGGCCGCCCGGACGTCGCGCGCGATCGCGGCGTACTCGTGGGTCTGCAGGCGCAGCGGGTTGAACGTCCCCACCGGGACGGTCAGGCCGTACGTCGGGCGGTGCAGCTCGGGCTGGAAGGTGCCGAACAGGCGGTCCCAGACGATGAGGATGCCGCCGTAGTTGCGGTCGAGGTACTCCGGGTCCGAGCCGTGGTGCACCCGATGGTGCGAGGGCGTGTTGAGGACCAGCTCGACCGGGCGCCACAGCGTCCCGACCCGCTCGGTGTGCACGAAGAACTGGTAGACGAGGCTGACGGAGAAGCCCAGGAACACCAGCGCCGGCGGGACGCCCAGCAGGGGCAGCGGCAGCCAGAAGACGATCTCGGCGGAGTTGTTCCACTTCTGCCGCAGGGCGGTGGAGAAGTTGAAGTACTCGCTGGAGTGGTGGGCCTGGTGGGTGGCCCACACCAGTCGCACCCGGTGCGCGACGCGATGGGCCCAGTAGAAGAAGAAGTCCACGCCGAGGATCGCCAGCGCCCAGGTCCACCACGCGTCCGCCGGCAGCTGCCAGGGCGCGAGGTAGGCGGACACCACGGCGTACAGGCCCAGCGCGCCGAGCTTCCACAGCGTCATGGTGAGCACCGAGACCGCGCCCATCGAGATCGACGCCGCCGCGTCACGGGTCAGGTAGCCGCCGGGCAGCGGGAGCGCGCGGCCGTCGGGGCCGGTGCGCTCGGCGACCGGTCGCTCGTCCTCGAGCATCCGTGCGGCCAGCGCCTCGATCGCGACGAAGAGCACGAAGAACGGCACCGCCAGCGCGACCGGGTCGTGCAGCGGCTCGGGGATGGCCTGCCAGAGATCGTGGAGCACCGGCACAGCCAACCATCCGCCGCGGGGGACGTCACCGGTTCCGGGCGGAACTTGACCGGCGAGCCTCTGCTGTCGCCTGCCCGACCGCTGGTCTGCCGCCAGGGAGCGCGCTGCTGTCGGTGGGGCGGCCTACCGTGCTGGGCATGACCTTCGTGAACGCCGGCACGCTCGGCGCCCTGCCCGGTCGCCGAGACGAGCTCGTGGCGCACCTGACCCGACACAGCCCGGTGCTCGCCGACCTCGGGTGCCTGCAGTACGACGTGGGCGTCGACGACCAGCAGCCCGACACGGTGTTCGTGGTGGAGCGATGGACGTCCGCGCAGGCCCACCGCGCCTCGCTCGAGCAGCCGGAGGTGCAGGCCTCGATCGCCGAGGCGCGACCGCTGCTGTCCGGGGAGTTCGGGGGCTTCCGGTTCGAGGTCGTGGGCTCGCCCCTGGGTGACTGAGGACCGGTGCGTCGAGGAGGAGTGATGCAGGGGCCGTGACGGCTGATCGCGCTACGATCCTGTACATGAAGACACTCCCGCTGGCCGAGGTGCGGGCCACGTTGTCCAAGCTCGTCGAGGAGGCGGGTCGCACGCACCAGCGGGTGGAGGTCACCAAGAACGGTCGGCGAGCAGCGGTGCTCATGAGCGCCGATGACTATGACGCCCTGGTCGAGACGCTCGACATCTTCAGTGACGACGAGACCATGGCCGAGATCCGTCAGGCGGAGGCCGACATGGCCGCCGGACGGACGACGTCGCTGGACGAGGTACGCGCGGAGATGCGGGCGTCGGGACGACTGCGGGAGTGACCCACCGCATCGAGCTGTCGCCTGCCGCCCGGCGAGCACTGACCCACAGCCTCCCCGAGGCAGTGGCCGCGGCGTGCGCCAACTTCCTCCATGACGTCCTGGCCGAGGAGCCCCATCGCGTCGGCAAGCCGTTGCGAGGCGAGCTCGCGGGGCGCTACTCCGCCCGCCGTGGGGAGTTCCGCATCATCTACGAGGTGCACGACGACGTCGTGGTCGTGCGTGTCATCACGACGAGGCACCGACGCGACGCGTACTCCTGACCCTTCCACGGGCCAGGCCCGGTGTCCGTACGATCACCGACCGTGAGCATCACCGTCGAGGAGCTGCAGGTCGCCGACACCGCCGAGGCGTGGGAGCGGGCCGGGTTCGCGGTCGCCGACGGCGTGTGCCGCATCCGTCGGTTGCGGATCCGGTTGCTGGGGCCCGAGGCCGGCCGCGGGATCGTCGGGTGGACCCTGGCGGGGCTGCCCAGCGGCGTACGGATCCGGGAGGTGGACGGGATCCCGACGGCTGTCGCGGCCCGCGAGAGCGACCCGCCCGCGAAGTCGGCGCACCCCAACGGCGTCACGCACCTCGACCACGTCGTGCTCATGACGCCCGACCTGCCGCGCACCGTCGCCGCGCTCGGCGAGATCGCCCTGGAGCCGCGTCGCGAGCGCGACGGCGAGCTCGGTGGAGTCGCGATGCGGCAGGTGTTCTACCGGCTCGAGGACGTGATCGTGGAGGTGGTCGGGCCGCCCGAGCCTGGGGAGGGCCCCGCCGCCGACCGGCCCGCCCGGCTGTGGGGCCTCACCCACGTGGCCCCCGAGCTCGAGGTGGCCGTCGAGCTGCTCGGCGAGCTCGCCGGCACCCCCAAGGACGCCGTCCAGCCCGGTCGCCGGATCACCACGCTGCGCACCCGTGAGCTCGGCATGAGCGTCCGCACGGCGCTCATCACGCCGCACGTGCGGTCGGCCTGAATTCTCGCGGCGCGCGGTGGTGGGACGGCCGGGATACGACGCATCCGGTTTCCTGCCTACTGCGCAGTAAGCAGGAAATGGCATGCGGAGTATCCCGATTCCGTGACCCACGAGACCCCTGGGACACAAGTGATCACGCCCGCGTGCCCGTCCAGCGTTCGAGGGCCGAGCCGAGGTCGGAGGGGGTGATCGGCTTGGGGACGAAGTCGTCCATGCCGGCGGCCTCGCAGCGCTCGCGCTCGCCCTCGGTCACCGAGGCGGTCATGGCGATCACCGGCAACCGCGGCAGACCCTGCTCGGCCTCGCGGCGGCGCAGCTCGCGGGTGGCGTCGTAGCCGTCCATCACCGGCATCTGGCAGTCCATCAGCACCGCGGCGTACGGCCTGCGCTCCAGCGCCGCGAGGGTCTCCTGCCCGTCGGCGGCGATGTCGCAGTCGTAGCCCAGCGCCTTCAGGATGCCCTCCGCGACGATCTGGTTGACGTCGTTGTCCTCGGCGACCAGCACCCGGGAGCGCGCCCGCGGCGCGACCTCGACCGGCTCGTCGACCGGTGTCGCCAGCTCCGGCGAGGTCCTCGTCAGCAACGCCGAGAGCAGGTCGCGCAACCGCGACATCGGCAGCGGCTTGGCCAGGATCTCGCGGACCCCCACCTCCCACGCCTCGTCATGATCGACCTCGGTGTCGGAGGTGAGGAGCACCAGTCTCGGTCCCCGCAGGGCCGGGTCGGTGGAGATCGCCCGTGCCAGCTCCAGGCCGTCCATGTCCGGCATGCACAGGTCCAGCAGCACGACGTCGTACGACGCCGAGTCCTCCCTCATCAGCTCGAGCCCCGCCGCGGCCGACCCGGCGGTGTCGACGCTCATGCCCCAGGCCTCGAGCTGGCCGTCGAGCACCATCAGGTTCGTCGCGTTGTCGTCGACGACCAGTGCGCGGCGACCCTCGAGGCTGCGAGGCCCCGCCGGGCGGGTCACCGGCTGGTCGGCGGCCAGCCGCATCGGCAGCCGAAACCAGAACGTGCTGCCCTGGCCGGGCTCGCTCTCGACGCCGATCGTGCCGCCCATGGCGGTGGTGAGGCGGGCGCAGATGGCCAGGCCCAGCCCGGTGCCGCCGTAGCGGCGGGTGGTGGAGGAGTCGGCCTGGGTGAAGGGGTCGAAGAGCCGGTCGCGGCGACCGGCGGGCAGCCCGATGCCGGTGTCGCGCACCTCGAAGCGGATCACCGGCCCCTCGGGTGTGCCGCCGTCGAGGTGCGCGCTGATCACGACCTCGCCCTCGTGGGTGAACTTCACGGCATTGGTCGCGAGGTTGAGCAGCACCTGCCGCAGCCGACCGGGGTCGCCGCGCAGCGCGACGGGCACCTCCGGCGAGCAGTAGGCCAGCAGCTCAAGGTCGCGGCCGCGGGCCGGCTCGGCCACGATCGCCGCGACGTCGTCGACGACCTCGTTGAGCAGGAAGTCGATGTCCTCGATGTCCATCGCGCCGGCCTCGACCTTGGAGAAGTCCAGGATGTCGTTGATGATCCCCAGCAGCGCGTCGCCGGCCGTGCGGACGCCTTGCGCGTACTCCCGCTGTCGCGCGTCGAGGTCGGTCGACAGCAGGAGACCGGTCAACCCGATGACACCGTTCATGGGGGTGCGGATCTCGTGGCTCATCGTCGCCAGGAACGACGACTTGGCGCGGGAGGCCGCCAGCGCCTCGTCGCGAGCCTCGGCGAGCTCGACCGCCGTGCGCCGCTGCTCGTCCAGCAGGGACCAGGTCCGCACGAGCGCCAGCGCCACCAGGACCGCCATGCCGCCGGCGGTCGCGACCGCGGCGTCCATGCTGTCGGTGGCGAGCACCCGCAGCTGGAGTGCGGTGGGCACGAGCAGGGGCAGGACCGCGATCGCGAGCCTGGGGCCCAGGGCGGGTGAGCCGGTCGTCTCCTGCTGCGCTGCCGGTCGGGAAGGCTGCACCGCGGACCACGCCAGGACCACGGAGGCGAGCATCCAGCCGAGGTCGAGCAGGGCATCTCCGACGACACCCGGCTCGGGCAGGAGCAGGTAGCCCAGGTCCGGCAGCAGCCACAGGCTCAGGCCCACGAAGAAGACCCAGCCGACCACGGCTCGTGCCGATCGGACCAGCACCACCCGCAGCGTCAGCCCGAGCAGCACGGCGTCGAGGATCGGGTAGGCGGCCCACACCGACCGGGTCGCCCAGTCGACGCTGCGGTCGTCGAGGATGCCCTCGACGGCCAGCTCCCACAGCAGCAGCACGCAGACCACCACGATGGTGGCCGCGTCCAGGGCGCCCTCGAGACGCAGGTGCTGCCGCTGCGAGCGGAGCAGGACGAGGAGCAGCGCGATCCCCAGGAAGACGTAGGAGGAGAGGTACGGCACGTCGGCGAGGGAGATGTCGGGCTCGCCGGAGGTCCAGTAGTAGGCGTACCAGATCAGATCCGCGGCGGCGGTCGCGGTGAGGGCGGCCGCGACCAGCATCCCGAGCGTCCGCGTGAGACCCGTACGCCGCCGGCAACCCCACCACGCGATGACCGCCGCCCCCGAGACGACCGTGAGGTAGCCGGCGTCGTAGACCGGCCCCGGGGCCACTGCCGCGAGGCCTGCGAGTCCGATCGTCAGGGCCCCCAGCAGGGTCAGCGCGGCTCGAGGGCCGTCCAGTGTGCGCATGTGGATCCGTCCTTGGAGGGCTGCGGGGGACAGCCTGACTCATCGCGGTCCGGATGCGCAGCAACTCCCCCCTGCGGGATCAGGAACTTAGGCGTACCTTGGTATCCACACCAGGGCCGTGGGAGTGGCCCCTGCTGACACGGGAGCACCAGATGGACCTCGACCCCCAGGACATCCGCGCGATCATCCTGCGCATGAAGCGTGCCCACGGGCACCTCGCCAGCGTGATCCGGATGATGGAGGAGGGGTCGGACTGCGAGTCGGTCCTGACCCAGCTCGCCGCGGTCAACAAGGCGCTGGCGCGCAGCGGCTTCGCCATCGTCGCCACCGGCCTGCAGGAGTGCATGGCCGACGGCACCCCGGCCGAGGAGGACCTGAAGAAGATGGAGAAGCTTTTCCTCTCCCTCGCGTGACCTCGAGGCGGGGTGTGGCGTTGGTCACTACGTGTCCGACCTCCGCCCCCGCCACCGCTCGCGCCGAGTCGCAGCGCTGACCGCCGCGGTCGCGCTGCCGCTGTCCCTCGCCACCACCCTGCTCCCGGCCCCCGGAGCCGCTGCGCCCACCCCCGAGCGCCGCCTGCCGCCGGCCGGGATGGAGTACGTCGCACTCGGCGACTCCTGGACCGCCGACGTCGTCATCCTCAACCGCGACGGGGTGCCCGACACCACCCACGCACCCATCGACTGCGCCCAGTCGCACCGCAACTACCCCAAGATCCTCGCCGAGGCCCTCAGCGTCGGGGAGTTCCGCGACGCCTCGTGCGGCTCGGCCACGACCGACGACTTCTACGAGCCGCAGACGGGTCTCCCGCTGGGCGGCACCAACCCGCCGCAGTTCGACCGGCTCAGCCCCACCACCGACCTGGTCACCGTCGGCATCGGCGGCAACGACGCCGGGGTCGCCAGTGCGGGCCTGGACTGCCTGGGTCTGATCCCCGTGGACAACCCGATCACCGACTCCGGTGCCGGGTTGCCGTTCGGCGGGTGCAAGGCGAAGTACACCGCCGACGGCTACGACCAGATCGGCCGCAACATCCGGCAGTCGACCAAGAAGCTCGTACGCGCCTTCCGCACCATCCACGACATCTCGCCCGGTGCACGCATTCTGGCCATCGACTACATCGACGTCGTGCCCGACCACGGGTGCTACCCCACGGTCCCGGCCTCCGACGAGGACATGGCCTGGATCTCCCAGAAGTTCCGTCAGCTCAACAAGATGGTCAAGCGCGCGGCCCGCCGCGGCGGCGCGGAGTACGTCAACACCTACCGCCGTACGCCGGAGGGCGTCGACCTGTGCGGTGAGCCCAACGTCCGCTGGGCCGAGGTCTACGGTCCCTCGGCCAACGACCCGGCGATGGGCGTCCCGGCCCACCCCAACGCGGCCGGCGCCCGCGGTCAGGCCGCCGCGATCCTCGACCACCTCCGCCAGCGGGACCCCGACATCTTCGACTGACCGGCCACCGCCTCGGAGCGGCCGTGCCCCCACAATGGGAGCGTGACGAACCGACTCGCCGCCGTCCCCGCCGATCGGCTGCACCTGGTGCTGATGCTGGTGCTCACCTTCACGACCGGCATCGTGGACGCGGTGGGCTTCCTGGGCCTGGACCGGGTCTTCACCGGCAACATGACCGGCAACGTCGTGATCCTCGGCATGGCGGTCGTCGGCGCCGAGGACCTGCCGGTGGTCGGCCCGGTGCTGGCGCTGGTCGGCTTCATGGCGGGGGCCGCGCTGGGTGGCCGGGTGCTCAAGCGCGCCGCCGGCAAGTGGACCGGCCTGACCACCGCGCTCTTCCTCACCGTCGGACTGGTCTGCCTGGGGCTCGCCGTGGTGCTGCTGGTGGTCGGGGACCACCCCGACCCCGCGGTGGGGCTGCCGGTCACGACGCTGCTCGGTGCGGCGATGGGGCTCCAGGCCGCCACCGCGCGCTTCGTCGCGGTCAAGGACGTCACCACCGTGGTCGTCACCTCCACGATCACCGGCCTGGCCGCCGACTCCCGCCTGGGCTCGGGGAAGTCGCGCACCGACGGGGGTGGCTCGGGACGTCGCTTCCTGGCCGTGGTGCTGATCCTGGCCGGCGCGGCCGTCGGTGCCGCGCTGCTGAAGATCCACGTCGGCGCGGGGCTCATGCTCGCCGCCGTGCTCATCCTGGCGGCCACGCTGGTGGGCTCCACGCACGGGCGGCTGCACATTTCACAACCCTGAAACGAACGTGCCAGTGCGTGAAACGCGCCCTGGATACGTTGCGGCGAACCCGAGACCACACCCGGAGGGAACGCCATGTCCATCACCCCCCGCTCGCGCTCGATGCGCGGGCTCGCCGCGGTGTCCGCGGCCCTCGTCCTGAGCCTCTCGGCCTGCGGGTCCGACGACGGCGAGATCGCCGGGACCGGATCCGACGGGGAGGCGTCGTACGGCGAGATCTCCATGCAGTACTCCTGGATCAAGAACGAGGAGTTCGCCGGGGAGTTCTACGCCTACGAGAACGGCTACTACGACGAGGCCGGCTTCGACGAGGTGTTCGGCATCTCCGGCCCCGACACCGGTGTGGCCAAGCTGCTCAGCGGCACGGTCCAGGTCGCGCTCTCCGACGCAGCGTCCGTGGGCGCCGCGATCGCCGAGCAGGACGCCCCGCTGAAGATCATCGCCGCGACCTTCCAGAAGAACCCCTTCACGATCCTTTCGCTGGCCGACGGCGCCGACATCGCGACGCCCGAGGACCTGGTCGGCAAGAAGATCGGCGTGCAGGACTCCAACGCCAGCGTCTTCGCCGCGATCCTCAACGCCAACGGCATCGACCCCGACGACGTCGAGGTCGTGCCCGTGGACTTCGACCCCACCCCGCTGATGGAGGGCGAGGTCGACGGCTTCATGGCCTACCTCACCAACGAGGCCATCACGGTCGAGAACGCCGGCTTCGACATCACGAACCTGCCGTACGCCGACAACGGCGTGCCCTACGTCGCGGAGACCTACACCGTCACCGACCAATACCTCGCCGAGAACCCCGACCTCCTCGAGGCGCTGCTCGTCGCGGAGATCAAGGGCTGGAGCGACACGTTCACCGAGCCGACCGACGACACCGTCGCGCTCATCATGAAGTACTACGACCAGGCGGCCTCGGAGAACGAGGAGGGCCTCGAGGCGGTCTTCGGCGCCCTCGACCCGGCCAAGACGGCCCAGGGCCTGGCGGCGCAGGCGGACCTGATCTCCACTCCCGACACCGAGGCCAACGGCCTGTTCACGATCACCGACGAGCTCAAGCAGCAGACCGTCGACTCGCTGGCCGCGGCCGGCTGGGAGGTCAGCGTCGACGAGCTCTTCGACACCACGATCATCGACGGCATCTACGAGGAGTACCCCGAGCTCCTGGACTACCTCGGCTGATCGACCACCGATGACCGCTGAGCACACACCCGGTGCCGGTGCCGCCCGTCGGGGCGGCACCGGCATTCAGGTCGACGGACTGGGCAAGACCTTCAAGGTCGGCGCGGGCAGGAGCGTGACCGCGCTGGAGGACGCGCACCTGCACACCGAGCAGGGGTCGTTCCTGGCGCTGCTGGGGCCCTCGGGCTGCGGCAAGTCGACGATCCTGCGGGTGCTGGCCGGGCTCGAGGAGCCCACCAGCGGCCAGGCCCTGGTCGACGGGCGCACCCCCGCGGAGCTGCGCAAGGACAGCGAGCTCGGCATCGCCTTCCAGGACCACGCGCTGCTGCCGTGGCGCAGCGTCGTGAAGAACATCGCGTTGCCCTTCGAGGTCGCCGGCCGCCCGGTCGACAAGGAGTACGTCGCCGAGCTGATCGCCCTGGTGGGGCTCACCGGCTTCGAGAACGCCAAGCCCGCCCAGCTCTCCGGCGGCATGCGGCAGCGGGTCTCGATCGCCCGCGCGCTGGCGCTCAAGCCGTCGGTGCTGCTGCTCGACGAGCCCTTCGGTGCCCTCGACGACATGACCCGGCAGAACCTCAACCTGGAGCTGCTGCGGATCTGGACCGAGAAGCCGGCGACCACGCTGCTGGTCACCCACGGCATCTCCGAGGCGATCTTCCTCTCCGACCAGGTCGCGGTGATGAGCCCGCGCCCGGGCCGGATCAAGGAGGTCATCGACGTCGACCTCCCGCGTCCGCGCACGCCGGAGATGATGCGGACCCCGGAGTTCCACCACTTCGTGGACCGGGCCTCCGAGCTGCTCTTCGGCGCCGACGGCCGCGCGGCGGCCGAGGCCTGAGGGCGGGGGAGGGATGGGCGAGCGTCGGATCCCCGGCTGGCTCTCCGGCGTCATCGGCGTCGGGGTGCTGATGGCGGCGTGGTGGCTCTTCGCGCTGGCCTTCCGCCCCGACACCGGGACCTACACGCCGGTGCCGTCACCGGGCGCCGTGCTGGGCCAGCTGGTCGAGGACGGCTTCTCGGCGTACTGGGACTCCTTCCGAGTCACCATCACCGAGGCCGCCTGGGGCTTCCTGTGGGGCAACCTGGCGGCGCTGCTGCTCGCGGCGACCGTCCTGCTCGCGCCGCGACTGGAGCCGATCATCGTGCAGGTCGCGGTCGTGTCGTACTGCCTGCCGCTGGTGGCGGTCGGCGGCATCTCGATCGTGGTGCTGGGCGGGGCGACCCGGCCCGGCGACCCGTCGACGACGGCGATCTTCCTGGCCGCGCTCGCGGTCTTCTTCACCACCGTGGTCGGCGCGCTGCTGGGCTTCAAGGCCGCCGACCGGGCCAGCCTCGACGTGATCCGCGTCTTCGGCGGCGGGAGGTTCACCCAGCTGCGCAAGGTGCGCCTGGTCGCCGCGCTCCCGGGCATCCTCAACGCGCTGCAGATCGCGGTGCCCACGGCGTTCCTAGGAGCGGTGCTGGGGGAGTACATGGGCGCCACCGACCGCAGTGTCGGCATCCTGCTGATCCGGTTGCAGGGCAACCTCGACTCCGAGCGGGTGTGGGCGGTGTTCCTGCTGTGCGCGCTGGTCGCGATGGTCGGGTACGGCGCGCTCGGGCTGGTCTCGCGCCTGGTCACGCCCTGGGTCTCCGGACGGAGCACGCCATGAGCGGCGGGACCGGCCCCGCGGTCGCGACGGGGAGCGTCGCCGGCACGTCGCGTGCCGTGCTGACCGCTGTGGGCAAGGGCCTGCTCAACGCCGCGATCACCGTCGGCATCGTGCTGGCCGCGTGGCAGGCACTGATCATGAGCGGGAAGATCTCGCCGTACGTCGCCAAGGGCCCGCTCGACGTGTGGCGCTTCCTCTTCGTCACCGACCCCGACGCCCGGGCGACCGCGGAGGAGCGCCGCGAGCTGCTCTTCGACCTGGCGGCCGTGTCGCTGAAGGACGCAGCGATCGGCTTCGTCGTCGGCATGGCGATCGCGATCGTGCTGGCGGTGCTGTTCACGCTGTCGAAGACCGTCGAGGCGGGCGTGATGCCGCTGGCGCTGCTGTTACGCTCGATCCCACTGGTCTCGATCGCACCGGTGATCATCCTGCTCACCGGTCGCGGCACCACCGCCTCGGTCGCGGTGATCGGCTCGATCGTGGTGCTGTTCCCCGCGCTGGCGTCGGTGCTCTTCGGGCTCTCGCGAGCCAACAAGGAGAGCCTGGACCTGGTGCGCGTCTACGGCGGCGGCAACCTCGCGGCGCTGCTGAAGGTCGCCGTCCCCGGCGCCCTGCCCTCGCTCTTCGCCGCGGCGCGCGTCTCGGTGCCGGGCGCGGTCACCGGGGCGCTGCTGGCCGAGTGGCTCTCGACCGGCAAGGGGGTGGGTGGTCAGATCGTGAAGTTCAACGCGGCCGCCCAGTTCGACAACCTGTGGGCCTCGGTCGCGATCATCACCCTGGTCACGCTGCTGCTCTACAACCTCGTGCAGCTGGCCGAGACCGTCGTGCTCGCCCGGATGGGGATGAGCCAGTCCCAGCTGTGATGGGGCACGCTGTGCTGTCGGTCGGCCAGTCGGTCAGCACGTCTCGGGAGCACGTCATGGGGGTGGGAGCGTGAGGGAGCGCCGCCGCCTCATCGCGATCGGCTTCTACCTCGTCAGCTCGATCCTGTGCGTGCTGCTCATCGCCGGCCACGGCCCGTGGGCGGGTCAGACGCTCTGGGAGATCTCGCTCAGCCACGGGCTCAACACCGGCGACCTGCCGGTCCTCGCGCTGTGGGGCGCCTCGCTGTGGATGTGCTGGCTGCTCTGGCGCGACGCCTGAGCGCCTCGCCGGTCGAGAGGTCTCGAGGCTCGGCCGTGGAGCGTCGCTGGTCGAGGTGCGACGAGCGCCAGCGAGGAGCCTCGAGACCCCGGTCGGGATGTCGCTGGTCGAAGGGGTCTCGAGGCTCGGCCGTGGGCCGGCCTCGCACCTCGACCAGCGGTGGGGCTAGTACTGCGTCCGGTCCGCCTTCGCCAGCCACGCGTCGAAGGGGGCGAAGGAGCCCTCGAGCACGAGCGGCGCGACGGGGGTCTCCCACTGCTCGCGCGGGGTGTCGAAGAGGTCGTAGAACGCGCGGTCGTCGAAGCCGCCGCGGGCGGCGTCGTCCCGGTCGGCGGCGAAGGTGACCCGGTCCAGGCGTGCCCACAGCGCGGAGGCCAGGCACAGTGGGCACGGCTCGCACGAGGTGTAGAGGACGCAGCCGGCCAGCGAGAAGTCGCCGATCTCCCGGCACGCGGCACGGATCGCGACGACCTCGGCGTGCGCGGTGGGGTCGAGGTCACGGGTGACCCGGTTCTGCCCGGTGGCGAGCACCTCGCCGTCGCGCACCACGAGCGCCCCGAACGGTCCGCCGCCGGCCGCGACGTTGGCGACCGCCAGGTCGACGGCCTGTTGCAGGAAGTCCTCGTGGGTCTGCGGGGTGCGGGTCAGGGGATCGGGCACGGGTCCTCCTCGGACGTCAGGAGCCGCCAGACCCGGTCGCGGCTCATCGGGAGCTCGCGGGGGCGGCGGCCGGTGGCGTCGCGGACGGCGTTGGCCACGGCGGGGGCGACGGGGTTGTAGGGGGCCTCGCTCATCGACTTCGCGCCGAGCGGCCCGACCGGGTCGACGGTGTCGGCGAAGAGCACCTCGGTGTGCGGCACCTGCCCGATCTGGGGCACGCGGTAGTCGCGGAACGTGCGGGTGGTGACCACACCGTCCTCGAGCCGCACCTCCTCCTGCAGTGCGGACCCGAAGCCCTGGGCCACACCGCCCTCGACCTGGCCGCGCAGCTGCTCGGGGTTGAGCACGACCCCGGCGTCGGCGGCGTGCACGCTGCGCAGCACCCGCACCTCGCCGGTCGGCGGGTGCACCGCCACCCGGACGCCGTGCACGTTGAAGGCCACCGAGCGCGGGGTTCCGTGGTGCTCGCCGGTGCCGACCAGCGGGCGCCGGGTCTCCCCGGCGTCGAGGCGCCGGGCGAGGTCCTGCGCCGCGGCGTGGACCGCCCCGCCGGCGACGCCGGAGCCGGTGGAGCCGTAGGCCCCGGTGTCGTACGCCGCTGCGTCGGTGTCACCGCCGCGGACCCGGATCCGGGCCGGGTCGACGCGGTCCCCGAGGGCCGTGGCGACCAGCTGCGCGTGGACCGTGGCGGACCCGTTGCCGAACTCCGCGCTCCCGACCCCGACCTCGACCGACCCGTCCTCGGTCAGCGTCACGGTGGCGGTGCTGTGGTGCCCGCGCGGCGGGATGGTCGCGATCATGGCGGCGGCCAGCCCCTCGCCGACCAGCCACCCCGAACCCGGCGGCCCGTCCTCTGTGGCGGCCAGCGCCCGCTCGACGAGGTCCAGGCACTGGGGCAGCCCGTCGGTGGCGTGCACGATGTCGTCGACGGCCGGTCCGTTGACGACCAGCTCGTCGCCGGGCACGACCGCGTTGCGGCGCCTGATCTCCGCAGCGCTGAGGCCGACCTCGCGGGCCAGGTCGTCCAGCGCGGACTCGATCGCGAAGATCACCTGCCCCAGGCCGTAGCCGCGGAACGCCCCGGCCGGGACGGTGTGGGTGTACACCGCCTCGGCGTCGACGCGCTTGTTGGCGCAGCGGTAGAGCGCGACCGACTCGTGGCAGCCGTGGAAGAGGACGCCGACGGCGTGGTTGCCGTAGGCGCCGGTGTCGCTGAGCACGTCGAGCCGCATCGCGGTCAGCACCCCGCCGGCGTCGGCCCCGAGCTCCACCTCGACCCGGAACGGGTGCCGACCCGGCACCAGCGTGAACTGCTGCTCCCGGGTCAGCTCCCACTGCACCGGCCGGTGCACGCCGCGCTCGGCCAACCGGAGCACCGCCAGCGCCACGAGGTCCTCGACGAGCATCTCCTGCTTGCCACCGAAGCCGCCGCCGACCCGACCGGTCGACACCCGCACCTGCGACGGCTCCAGCCCCAGCACGTGCGCGAGCTCGTCGCGCACCAGGAACGGCACCTGGCTCGACGAGCGCACCACCAGCCGCCCACCCTCGGCCAGCGGCGCGTCCAGCCAGGCCCGCGCCGCATGGGTCTCCATCGCGGCCTGGTTGACCCGGGCCGTGCGCCAGGTGCCGTGGACGCGGTGGGTGGCGGCGGCGAGCCCAGCGGCTACGTCGCCGACCTCGCCGTGCGTCTGGGCGACCACGTTGCGACCCGGCTCGCTGATGCGGGAGGTGGCGGGATCCTTCTCCCCGTGCACGAGCGGTGCACCGGCCGCGCGGGCGGACTCGGGGTCGTGGACGGCCGGCCTGACGTCGTACTCCACGTGGAGGAGGCGGAGCGCGGCCTCGGCGATGGCCGGGGAGTCGGCGACGACGGCGGCCACGCGCTGCCCGGCGAAGCGGACCACGTCGTCGAGGACGCGGGTGTCGTCGGGGTCGTCGAGCCGGCTGTCGTGGCGCGCGGTCGAGAACAGCACACCGGGGTCGTCGCGATGGGTCAGCACCAGGTGCACCCCGGGCAGCGCCTCCGCCGCTGCGGTGTCGATGCGGGTGATCGCCGCGTGGCTGTGCGGGCTCTGCAGCACCGCGAGGTGGAGCGTGTCGGTGGCGGGGTCAGTGGTGGCGTCCGTGACGGGCAGGTCGAGCGTGTACGCCGCTCGGCCGGTCACCACGTCGACCGCGGCGGGCGGGCGGGTCGACTCCCCGACGGCCGTCTCCGGTGGTCTCGACGCCAGCGACGAGCGGGCGTCGAGACCACCTGGGGGGACCTCGGCCGACTGCTGGGCGATCGCGTCGCGGATGCTGCGGTAGCCGGTGCAGCGGCACAGGTTGCCCTTGAGGTCGCGGTCGGTGCAGGCACCTGTGGAGGCCGTGACCACGAAACCGGCGGTGCAGAAGCCGCACTGGAAGCCCTGCGCCTCGAGGAAGGCCCGTTGGGTGGGGTGCAGGTCGTCCGGGGAGCCGAGCCCGGCGAGCGTGGTGACCTCGGCGTCGGCAGCGCGGACCGCGGGCACCAGGCAGGACTGCCGCGGCTGCCCGTCGACGAGCACGGTGCAGGCGCCGCAGTCGCCGGCGTCGCAGCCCTTCTTCACGTCCAGGTGGCCGGCGGCGCGCAGGTAGGTACGCAGGCACTGACCGGGGGCCGGCGGAGTGTCGGTGGGGGAGCCGTTGACGATCATCCGAGCTCCTCGCGGACCTCGGCGAGGCAGCGGGCGGTCTGTGCCACCCGCCAGTCGCGCGCACCGTGGGCGTCCTCGTGCCAGCAGTCGATCGCCTCGACGCCCTGACCGTCGGCGAGCACGACCGGTCGGGTGGTGGAGCCGGTGACGGTGACCCGGACGCCGTCGGCCGTGCGCAGCCCGATCACGACTCCGGCGGAGCGGCCGAGGTCGGCCAGCGAGAAGCAGCGGTGGGCGACGGGCGCGGCCAGGGACGCGGCGGGGACGTCGAAGCAGCGCACGACCTCGCCGGAGGTGAGCGACGTGGCCGCGTTGCCGACCACGAGGTCCGCGACGGCGACGAGCCGCTCGTCACCGTCGGGGGTCCACACGACGGCCGTCGCGTCGAGCCCGGCCAGCAGCGAGGTCATCGCGCCGGCCGGCAGCCCGAGGCAGACGTTGCCGCCGACGGTGGCGACCGCCTGCACCTTGGGAGACATCAGCAGCGCGTCGGCGCACCACGCGAAGAGGCCGCCGCGCTCACGCAGCACCGCGACCGGACAGGTCGCGGCGATCCGCAGCGAGCCGTCGGGCAGCTGCTCGAGGTCCGGCCAGCCCAGCGTGGTGAGGTCGACGAGGCCGGTGGTGGCCGGCTGCGGCTCGGAGAAGAGCCAGGTGCCGCCGGCGAGCAGGGTCTCGCCGACACCGAGGAGCAGGTCCTCGCGCCGGCGCGCGAGCCGGTGGGAGGAGACGGTCGTGAGGTCCATCAGCCGCCCTCCACCTCGGCCATCCGCTCGTAGGCGCGGCTGATCGCGCGGACCCGCTGCTGCGCGGGGTCGCCGAGGGTGGCCAGCACCCCGTCGGCCAGCACGCTGACCAGGCTCATCGCCGCGGCGTAGGAGTCGAAGGCCAGCGCGCTGGAGACCGGGCACTCCAGCCACAGCGTGGCCGTGCGGGCGTGCTCGATCGCGGTGGGGTCCGCGACCAGCACCACGTCGGCCCCGCTGGCCGCGGCCTCGCGCAGCACGTCGCCGAAGCCGGCCGGGCGGCGCCGGAAGCCGACCACGACCACGGCGTCCCCGGGCCCCACGTCGGCGAGCTCCTCGCCGACGACCTGACCGGGCAGCGGCGCGAGCCGCACGTCGCCGCGGGCGTGGGCCAGCTGCTGGCGCAGGTGCAGCGCCACGGGGTGGCTGTTGCGCCAGCCCACGACGGTCACCCGTCGGGCGGCGGCCAGCAGCGCGACGACCTGCGGGACGACGGGGTGCTCGACCGCGCGGCGTACGACCTCGGCCTCGCGGGCCAGGTGCGTGGGCAGGTCGCCCCAGCTACCGCCGTCGCGGCTACGGGGCTCACCGGTGGAGGTGCGCAGGGTGCGCAGGTGCTCGCGGACCTCGTCGAAGTCGGCGAAGCCCAACGACCGGAAGAGCCTGCTCATCGTCGCCTTGGAGACCCCGGCCAGCTGGGCGAGCTCGGCCGCGCGGTAGGTCGCGAGGTCGTCGAGGTGCTCGAGCAGGGTCGCGGCGGCCTTGCGCTCCTGGGGGGAGAGGTCCATCCGGGTGGCGGCGATCCGCTCCTCGATGCGCAGTTCGGTCATGTCGGGCGAGGTCGGGACGCTCATGCCGGGCTCGATCGCAGGTCGCGGGCGGCGTACGTCGCGGCGGTGGCGCGCACGGCGGCCTCGAACGCGTCCAGGCCGACCTCGACGTCCTCGAGCAGCACCGCCTCGTCGGGGTGGTGGCTGATGCCGTCGTGGCAGCGCAGGAAGAGCATGCCGATGTCGGTGATCCGCGCCATCGCCATGGCGTCGTGCCCGGCGCGGCTCCACAGGCCCAGCGGGTCCTGCTGTCCCGTGGACCCGATGCCGGCGACGACGGCGTCGGTGAGCCACGGCGCGCACGGGGCGGCGGGGGCGCGGTGCCGCTCCTGGGCCTCGAAGCGCAGCCCGCGGGCCTCGCACATCTCCTCGAGCCGCCGCTCCATCCGCGCCCACATCGCGTCGCGCGCCTCGTCGGTGGCCGCGCGCAGGTCGAGGCTGAGGTCGGCGCGACCGGGGATCACGTTGACCGCGCCCGGCTGCACCTCGATGCGGCCGACGGTCGCGATGCAGCCGTCGTGCTCGTCGGCGTCCCCGGACGCGCGCGCCATCCGCTCGATCTCGGTGATCACCTCGGCGGCGCCGACGAGGGCGTCGCGACGGCGGGCGTACGGCGTGCCGCCGGCGTGCCGGGCCTCGCCCACCACCGAGAGGCGGAACCGCCGTGCCCCCGCGATCGTCGTGACGTAGCCCAGCGGCTCGTCGCGGGCCTCGAGGTAGGGGCCCTGCTCGATGTGTGCCTCGAGGTAGCCGACGAGCTCGTGCGGCTGCCGCGCCGCCTCGTGGACCCGGCGTGGGTCCAGACCGAAGTCGAGGAACGCCTGGTGCAGCGTCACCCCGTCGCGGTCGCGCAGGTCCCACCAGTCCTCGAGCCAGTGCCCGGCGACGGCCTGGGAGCCGAGCAGGGCGGTGCCGAAGCGCGAGCCCTCCTCGTCGCTGAAGCCGATCAGCTCCAGGGCGAAGGGGAGCTCGACGTCGTGCAGCCGCTGGGCCACGGCGATCGCCATGACGACCCCCAGCATCCCGTCGTAGGAGCCGGCGTCGGGGACGGTGTCGAGGTGGGAGCCGAGGAGCAGCGCGGGCAGTCCGGGTTCGCGGCCCTCGCGTCGGCCGCACACGTTGCCGGCGGCGTCGACCCAGGTGCGCAGACCGGCGTCGGCCATCCAGCCGGCGACCACCTGGTTGGCCTGGGCGTGCTGGCGGGTCAGGTGGGTGCGCTCGAGGTGGACCGGGTGGGCGGAGTAGCGGGCGAGCTCGTGGCAGCGGTCCAGCACCAGGGCCGCGTCGCTGGAGGTCCCGCCGCTCACGCGTAGACCTCCGACGCAGCGCCGGTGCCGCCGCCGGCGGTGACCGGCACGCCCGCGGCGCGCAGCACCGCCTCGAGCGCGGCGAGGGTGGTGAGCACGGCGTCGCGGCGGGCGTTCCAGCCCATCGTGCCGATCCGCCAGACCCTGCCGTGCAAAGGGCCGAAGGAGGTGCCGATCTCGATGCCGAAGTCCTCCAGCATCGTCGCGCGGGCTGCGTCCCCGTCGACGCCGTCGGGGATGTGCACGGCCACGACGTTGGTCATCTTGTGCTCGACGTCGCCGAAGACCTCCAGGCCCAGGCCGCGCACGCCCTCGAGCATCGCGGTGCCGTGCAGCCGGTGCCGCTCGATCGCCTGGTCCAGGCCCTCCTCGAGCAGCACCTGCGCGCAGGCGCGGGCGCCGTAGAGCATCGTCGTGGCCTCGGTGTGGTGGTTGAGCCGGCGCGGGCCCCAGTAGTCCATGATCTGCGCGAGGTCGAGGTAGTTCGACGCGATCCGGGTGCCGCGCGGCCGGTCGTCGTCGGTGCGCAGCCCGGCCTCGACGTGCTTGCGGCCCTCGATCACCTCCACCGCGCGCGGCCCGATGGTGATCGGGGCGGATCCGGACGGCCCGCCGAGGCACTTCTGCAACCCGGCGCTGGCCACGTCGATGCCCCAGGCGTCGGTCTCGAACGGGTTGCCCCCGAGGCTGGCCGTGGCATCGACGTAGAGCAGCACCCCCTCGCGTCGGCAGATCTCCCCGATGCCCGATAGCGGCTGGCACATGGTGGTCGAGGTGTCGCCCTGGACGGCCGCGACCAGGCGCGGACGCACCCGGCGTACGGCGTCCTCGACCGCCTCGTCGGGCACGACCTCGCCCCACGGCACCTCGACGGTGTGCACCTCCGCGCCGCAGCGCTCGGCGATCTCGACCAGCAGGTGGCCGAAGCGTCCGAGGACCGGCACGAGCACCCGGTCGCCCGGCTCGAGCAGGCTGACCAGCGCGGCCTCGATGCCGGCGCGGGAGGTGCCGTCGACGAGCAGCGTGTGCTCGTTGTCGGTGCGGAAGACCTCGCGGTAGAGCGCCATCGTCTCGTTCATCGCCGCGGTCATCGACGGGTCGAACTGGCCGACGAGCTGCATCGACATCGCCTGCAGCACCCGGGGGTGGGCGTTGATCGGGCCGGGGCCCATCAGCAGCCGCGGCGGCATCGGCGGGCTCGGGCTCGGGCTGGGTGGTGTGGTCATGCTGCTGCCTCCCGAGTGAGCAGACGGCCGGCGGTCGGCTCCTCGCCGCGCAGCCAGGTGTGGGTGACCGAGCCGGCGAGCCGGCGGCCGTCGTAGGCGCTGATCGGGTGCCGGTGGGCGAGGTCGGCGGCGCGCACGTCGAGGGGTGCGGCGGTGTCGAGGACGGTGAGGTCGGCGTCGGCACCGACCGCGATCCGACCCTTGTGCGCCAGCCCGACGAGGTCGGCGGAGGCGGTGGCCATCCAGCGGCTGACCTGTTCGAGCCCGATGCCGCGGGCGGCGGCCTCGTCGGCGACGGCGGTGAAGCCGACCTGCAGCCCGGAGATGCCGCCCCAGGCCTGCTGCAGGTCGCCGTCGCCACGGCCCTTCTCCTCCGGGGTGGAGGGGGAGTGGTCGGAGACGACGCAGTCGATGACACCCTCGACCAGCGCGTCCCACAGGGCGTCGCGGTTGCCGCGGTCGCGGATCGGCGGGCAGCACTTGAACTGCGGGGCGGCGTCGGGCAGTTCCTCCGCGCTGAAGCAGAGGTAGTGCGGGCAGGTCTCGACCGTCACGGGCAGCCCCTCGGCGCGGGCGTCGGCGAGCAGGTCGAGGGCGCGGGCGCTCGAGAGGTGCAGCACGTGCACGCGGCAGCCGGTCGCGCGGGCACCGTCGAGCAGCCGGCGGATCGCGTCGGTCTCGGCGCGGTCGGGGCGGGAGAGCAGGAAGTCGGCGTACGCGCGGCTCGGCGGGTGGGGCGCCTCGTCGAGCACCCGGGCGTCCTCGGCGTGCACGATCATCAGCCCGCCGAAGCCCGCGATCTCGGCCAACGCGGCGTCGAGCTCGTCGGGGCCCAGGGGCGGGAACTCGTCGACGCCCGACGGGGCGAGGAAGCACTTGAACCCGAAGACACCGGCCTCCCACAGCGGCCGCAGGTCGGCGAGGTTGCCGGGCACGGCGCCGCCCCAGAAGCCCACGTCCACGCGCGCCTTCTCGGCCGCCACCTGCTGCTTGAGGCGGAGGTGGTCGACGGAGGTGGTGGGCGGGACGGAGTTCAGCGGCATGTCGATGATCGTGGTGACGCCGCCGCGGGCGGCGGCCGTCGTCGCCGTCGCGAACCCCTCCCACTCGGTGCGGCCGGGCTCGTTGACGTGCACGTGGGTGTCGACGACGCCGGGCAGCAGCCGGGCGGTGTCGGGCAGGTCCACCGCGTCGGGGGCGTCGCGCCCGTCGTCGTACGCCGCCACCTCGGTGATCCGGCCGTCGGCGACGCGCACCGTGGCGGGACGGAGGGCACCGTCGACCAGGACGTGGCGGGCGCGCACGGCCGTGAGGGCCTCGACCACGTGCTCAGTCCTCCCTCATGACCGTGGCCTGGATGAGGCCGTAGGGCCGGTCCGCGGCGAAGAAGACCTCACTGGGGTTGTCGAGGCCGAAGGGCTCGAGGTCGACGAGGAAGTGGTGCTTGTTCGGGCAGCTGAGGTCGATCGAGGTGACCGCGTCGTGGGCCTCGAGGACCGCGCTGCCCATCGCGTAGATCGTCTGCTGCAGCGCGAGGCTGTGGTGGCCGGTGAAGGTGTCGAGCAGCGTGCGGGTGATGCTCGCGTGCAGCGCGTCCCAGTCGTGGTCGGTGCCGGCGTAGGTCCAGGTCGCGGTGAGGCTGGTGGCGAGGATGCGGTCGTCGGTCTCGACCAGGGTGGTGTAGCGGTCGCGCGGGAAGCCGTGGAACTCGGAGTCGGTGGACTTCAGGATCGTGCAGTCGCTGACCCCGGCGGTGACGCTGGTGCCGTCCGCGCCCCGCTCGACGCGGGCCGTGCGGGTGCTGGTGCCGTCGCGGAGGAACGCGTGGTCACCGAGGCGCCCCCAGGTGTGGGACAACGCGGTCATCTCCGCGCCCGTGACCTGGTCGAAGCCGTCGACGAAGTGGTCGGCCAGCCGCAGCAGGAAGGCCTCGGGGGAGTCGATGCCGTCGCGGGCGAAGGCGTAGACGGTGTTCTTCTGGGTGTCGGTGGCGACGACCAGGCTGTTGTCGCCGTCGAGGTGGCAGGCCTCGAAGTCACCGCGCAGCTGGGTGGTGACGGTGAGGTCCTCGACGGTGTGCGCGTCCTGGTCGCGGTTGACCCGGACCAGGTGGCACTCCGCCTTGCCGTACTGGTTGGGTCCGAGCACGATCCGGCTCATCTCTCAGCTCCCGCGGTAGGTCGAGTAGGCGAACGGGCTCAGCAGCAGCGGCACGTGGTGGTGCGCTCGGGCGGCGTTGGCGACGAAGGTCAGCACGACCTCGGGGAAGAATTCGCTGACCCCGGCGGTGTCGAAGCGCAGCGTCGTCGGGCCCTCGACCCCGGTCTCGAAGCGGGCGCGGCCGTCGGCGTCGGTGACCTGCTCCTCGGTGGCGCCGCTCAGCGTGTGCAGGGTGACGGTGACACCGGCCGCGGGCTCGCCCCGGGCGGTGTCGAGCACGTGGGTGGACAGGCTGCTCATCGGTCCTCCTCGACCAGGTCCTCGAGCCGCAGCATCGCGATCTCGGTGAGCTGCTGCTTGGTGACGGCCAGCTCCGTGGCGTCGTCGTGGGTCAGGCGCTGCTCGAGCAGCTCGAGCATCTCGGCCGCGGAGCGGCCGGCGGCGCGGACGAGGTAGATCCGGTCGAACCGCTCCTCGTAGCGACGGTTCGCCTCCACGAACGCCTCCCGATCGGCGTCGGTCACACCGGCCTGCTCGCGGGCGGAGGTCGCCGCGGTCGAGCCGGTGCCGCGCTCGCCGATGCGGGGGTGGTCGGCCAGCGCGTGGTCGAGCTCGGCGTCGGACCAGGTGGCCAGGAGGTGGGCGGTGTCGAGCAGGGTCCGGCGGTCGGCGTACGGCCGGCGGACCAGGAGGGCGGCGACCCACCGCTCCACGTCGGCGCAGCCGCGCAGCGCACGCGCGGCCTCTGGCGCCTCCATGGCGTTGAGCTCCCCGAGCCGCACCGCACCCTCCCTCGCCGGACCCCGGCCCCTCGTGGGGCCGGCCCTCCTAGGGTGAAACTAGTGCTCCGATGTTAAGCGCGTCTGGAACTCGTGTTTCAGCCCCATTTCGTCCCCTCGCTCGGCGAGGAGGAGGTCAGCCCAGGGAGACGGCGAGGTCGAGCAGGGCACGGTCGCGGCCGGGGGCGGCGACCAGGCTGACGCCGCAGGGCAGGCCGGCCCGGGTGGCCAGCGGGAGCGAGACGGCGGGGGCGCCGGCGAGACCGGCCACGCAGGTCAGCCGCATGGTGGCGTCGCGCACCGCCTGGAGGCCCTGGCCGAGCAGCGGGGCGACCGAGGAGGACGACGGCAGCACGAGGACCCGGTCGCCGATGAGGTCGTGCAGCCGGGCGCGGGCGGAGACGACGGCGTCGTACGCCGCGTCCGCGTCGGCCTTGTCGATCGAGGCGGCGTGGCGGAAGCGGGTGCGGACGTCGGCACCGAGGGTGTCGAGGCGGTCGGCGAGCCAGCCGCCGCGCACGGCCCAGGCCTCCCACGCCTGCCAGGTCTGGAAGGCCTGCAGCCACGAGGTCAGCTCCCCCAGCGGCCAGCCCTCGCGCACGATGAGGCCCTGGTCGGCGACCCACGCCTCGACGGCCGAGCGGACGTCGGGCTCGGCAAGCGCGAGGAGCTCGGGGACGACGACGAGGTCGGTGCCACCGCTGACGCTGTCGGGCGGCAGCAGCACGTCGCCGACCTCGCGCAGAAGCGCGGCTGAGCGGGTCAGCCAGCCGACGGTGTCGAAGGTGGGGGAGAGGGCCAGGACGCCGTTCATCGGCAGCGAGCCGTGGGTGGTGCGGATGCCGGTCAGGCCCTGGTACGCCGCCGGCACCCTGATCGAGCCACCCGTGTCGGTCCCGAGGCCGATCGTGGCGTGCCCGAGGGAGACGGCGGACGCGGAGCCCGACGACGAGCCGCCGGGGACCCGTCGCGGGGCGCGGGGGTTGGGCGGTGCGCCGAAGTGCGCGTTGGTGCCGGCCAGGGAGTAGGCGAACTCGTCGGTGCGGGCGATGCCGCGCAGCGAGGCGCCGGCCTCGACGAGGGTGTCGGCGACCGTCGCGTCGGAGCGCTCGACGGGGGCGGCGGCCTCCCAGGTGGGGTTGCCGGCGCCGACCTTCTGCCCGGCGACGGCGAAGAGGTCCTTGACCGCGACGCTCTCGCCGACCAGCGGACCGGCCGGGGCGCCGGGCACGAGCGGGTCGCCGACGACCCGCCAGATCCGGGTGTCGAGGGCGGGGGCGGGCACCGAGACGTGGGCGGCGGTGACCTTCCAGCCGCCGCAGAAGTCGTCGTCGGTGCGGGCCCAGAGCTGGGTCTGCTGGCCGCGCCCGCCGCGGGCGAGCTCGGTCACCGCGACCACGAGAGCGTGGTCGGGGTCGGTGACCTGGACGTGGGTCTGCACCAGCCGGCGGGCCGGCGCACCGCCACGGCCGGAGCGGAAGGCGGCGATCTGGTCGTGACCGACGAGCAGGCCGTCGGCGTCGCCGCGCAGGGTCGTCGTGGCGGGCGCGAAGAGCCGGTCGAGGACCTCGACGTCGTCGCTCATGAGCGCCTGCTCGTAGGTGCGGAAGGCTTCGACCAGGCCCGGCGGCACCGGCAGGGACGGTCCGCTCATGGTCTCGACGCCCGCTCGCTTGCGCTCGCTGCTCGACCATCGAGGGCCGCGAAGTCGCTCTTCCGGATGCGCGCGTGCACGCCCTTGACCACGTCCACCACCTGGGAGATCTCGAAGTCGGTCGCCGCGGAGAGGTAGGCGTAGGCCATCCGCGGGTCCATGCCGTAGCGCGCGACCAGCAGGGTGATCGCGTGCCGGACGCACTGCTGCACCGCGAGGTCGAGGTCCTCGTCGAGCCCGGTGGGGACGAGGTGGTCGACGGTCTCGGCGAGCGGGGAGACGACCTGGCCGAACTGCGCCACCGCGTCGGCCGCGGGCACGACGTCGAGCCGGACGGTCGCGCGCAGCGAGGCCTCGAGCGCGGTCAGCGCGACCTCGCCGTCGCCCTGCGCGAAGTGCGGGTCGCCGGCGTAGAAGAGGGCGTCCTCGACCTGCACCGGCAGGTAGAGCGTGGCGCTCGCGGTCAGCAGCGAGATGTCGAGGTTGCCGCCGTGGGGCCCAGGCGGCACCGAGTGCGGCCGCTGGTCGCCGGCCACCGCGACCCCGAGGATGCCGAGGAACGGCGCCATCGGGAAGCGGACGACCGGCCCGTCCCCGATCGGGCCGGGGACCAGGCCCATCTCCGCGTGCGTGCCGTCGTCGGCGACGCGGGCGAAGGCGGAGAAGACGTCGCCCTCGAGCGGGTACTCCCCGGGCAGGGCCCCGCGTCCGTGCCGGTTGGACACCACGCCGTACGGCACCCGCGGCGCGGTCTCGAGCAGCGTGATCGCGAGCAGGTCGCCGGGCCGTGCGCCGGTCGAGGGTGACCTCGTCACCCGGCTCGACCCGCAGCACCGGCGCGTCGGTGGCGCAGGGGAGGCGTCCCCACAGGACGTTCTCGACCGTGGAGGGCAGATAGGCCCCGCGGATCGGGCCGGTGCCGATCTCCAGAGGGTCCATGCCAGAACCCTAGGGGGACGTGACGTGGCTCAGGCGTCCCAGGTCCAGGAGTCGAGCACCTGCTGGTTGACCGCGGCGCACACAGGGGGAGGCGAAGGTGGAGCATGGCGACATGGACGAGCTCGCGTACTACCTAGGCATGCCCGCCCACGGCGCCCTCGCGGTCGTCGTCTCGACGGTGGTCCTCTACACCGCGATCACCAGCCTGCTGAGCCGCGCCGGCCAGCGGCTCTACGCCTCGCCCTCGAGCCTGGACCTGGCGGTCGTCACGGTGCTCGGCGCGATCGTGGGTCGCTCGATCCTCGGCCAGGTCCCGACGCTGAGTGGCGGCCTGCTGGCGCTGGGCACGCTGTTCGTGGTGGAGGGGCTGGCGGGGCGGGTACGCCGCAGCGAGCGGATGTCGCGCCGGCGTCGACACCGTGCGGTGGCCGTGATGGTCGCCGGGCACGTGCAGCGTCACGAGCTGCAGCGGCTGGGTCTCGACGAGTCCGTGCTGTGGAGCGCCCTGCGGTGCGCCGGGGTGCGTGGCCCGCACGAGGTGTCGCTCGTGGTCGTCGAGCCGGACGGCCGGTTCAGCGTGCTGAAGGTGGGGGAGACCGTGCACCCCGCGGCCCTCACCGGTGTCCGGCACTCCGGCGAGCTGCTGGACCAGCTGGCCGACGTGGGTCACCGCGCCCAGTAGGTTCACCGACGTGACCCACGAGCTCGACCGACACCTGTCCCTCACCGCACTCGGCGAGGGCCGCTACGCCGGCGACCTCGACGGCGGCTGGAGCGTCGGCGGCGGCATCAACGGCGGCTTCCAGCTCGCGCTGGCAGGCCGGGCCATCTCCCAGCACCTCGAGGGCAAGCCCGACCCGGTCGCGGTCTCGGCGCACTACCTCTCGGCCGGGACCGCGGGCCCGGCCGAGGTCGCCGTCGACGTGCGACGGGAGGGCGGCCGGATGGCCACGGTCGCGGCCGACCTGTCCCAGGACGGGCAGACCCGGCTGACCCTGCTGGCGACGTACGCCGACCTCGACCGCTTCGAGGGCGAGGTCCGCACCACGGCGACCCCGCCGGAGCTGCCGGCGCCCGAGGACTGCACGGGGCCGGAGGACGTGCCGGACTTCGTCCTGGAGCTGGCGCCGATGATGCGCCGCTTCGAGATGCGCTTCCCGGTCGAGCAGACCGGTTGGGTGCGGGGCGAGCCGCGGGGCGTGGGGCACCTGTCGGCGTGGTTCCGGATGATGGATGGGCGCGAGCCGGACCCGGTGTCGCTCCTCATGGTCCTGGACGCGCTGCCTCCGGTGACGTTCGACCTGGGCTTGATCGGGTGGGCGCCGACCCTTGAGCTGACCGCGCACGTGCGGGCGAAGCCGGCGCCGGGCTGGCTGCGCGTGCAGCACCACACGCGCAACTTTGCGGGCGGGATGTTCGAGGAGGACTGCGAGGTCTGGGACTCGACCGGACGCCTCGTCGCGCAGTCGCGTCAGCTGGCCCTGGCTCCACGGACCAGCTGAGCCAGCTCAGTCCACCAGCGGCTCGAGGTCGAAGCGGCCGTCGAGGTCGCGCAGCGCGGGGCCGACCTTGCGCCACCAGCGCACGACCGAGGCCTCGGGATGGCCCTGGGTCTCCAGCGGCGTGGGCAGGTGCTCGGGTGCCTGCAGCCCGGTCGCGGCGAGAGCCGCCCGGCGGACGGCCGAGTGCGCACTGTCCATGCACCGGCGTACGACGCCGTGGTGCTCCTCGCGGAGCCCGGTCGCCGAGCGCGCGAGGCTCATCAGCGCCCTTCGTTGGGTCCAGGGGTGGTCGGTGTCGGCCAGGGCGACGACGTCGCTGCGGCGGGTGCCGTGCCCGATCATCCACAGGGCGTCCCAGGCGCGCTCGCCGAGGAGCTCGCGGTCGGAGCCGGCCAGGGAGAGGAAGCAGTCGGCGACGGCGGGGGCGTAGGGGGACAGGCCCAGCACCTGGCCGGCCAGGCGGCGCCGGTTGCCGCTGGCGTGGAAGAGCGACTCGCGGACGAGGCGGTCGAGCAGCTGGTCGGGCTCGGAGCGGTAGACGGCGGGCGTCATCTGTTGTGCCTGCGTGGAGACCTGACGGCTGATGCTGCGACTGGCCTCGCGCACGGCGAGGTCGTGGGTCTCGCGGGTCTGCAGGATGCGCGTCCGCAGCGGACCGTCCTTGAGCGTGCCGGTCACGCGGGTGAACGAGTCGTCAGGCAGGTGGGTGAGCAGGTCGAGCAGGTCGGCGCTGCGCTTGGCGCTGGGGGTCACCAAGCCTCGGATGGCATGTTGCTCGATGAGGGCGAGGTGGGCGGGGCCGATGTGGCCGCGCGCGAGCTTGGCGGCGGCGACCTGGATGGCGCCGCGGGAGAGCTGCCCGCTGGGCGCGTCGAGCAGGCGGCACACCAGCTTGCTGGCGGCGGGGTCCTCGAGTTGCTGGAGGACGGTGAGCATGGGGAAGACGACCTGGACATCGGGGTCGGTCAGCCAGGCACCGAGGGCCATCAGCACGTGGCGCTGCGCCACCGGGTGGGTGACCAGCGTGCTGAGCGCCTCGAAGCGGCGCAGCTGGTCGACGCCGTTGGTTCGCGCGAGCTCCTGCACGAGCCGTTCGCAGACGATCGACCAGGTGCGGTTGGAGAGCAGCACGAGCTCGAACCGCTCGAGCTCGGTGGCGAGCCGCAGCCAGTCTCCGCCGGTGAGGTGGTCGTCCCTGTCGGTGGCCCGGTCGACGAGGTCGGACAGCATCACGTCGGGGGAACGGTGCTCGTGGGCTGCGAAGGAGACGTGCTCCGGCGGCTTCGCCGAGGCCTCGCAGTCGCGGACGAGTTGTCGGTTGGCCGCGACGAGGGCGCCCTCGGGCAGGCCGAGGACGGTCTCGTAGCCGCGCAGTGCACGGAACGACACCGCGTGCTGGCCTGACTCCCAGCGGCTCACCCGGCTGCTGTCGGCGTTGATTCCTGCGTCGTTGAGCGCGTCGACGAAGGTCGCGCGATCGGCGTACGCCGGCTCGGCCCCGAGTGAGCGTGACGTGACCAACAACCACGCGGTGCGTGCCCAGGGGTCGTAGTACCCCCCGGCCATCGGCGATTCATCGTCGGGCATGCGTGGCGGACGTCCGCGGCGAGGCTTCGGGACGCCGACGGCCCGAGCGGAACCGTCCTTCGGCGTATCAGCGCTCAACTACTGCTCCTTGGTCGACCCGAGTCGCCTTGGGGATGGGGGGAGGCACAGTAACGAGTGACCTCGGCCACAGTTATTGCATGACAAAAAGTAAAGAACATTAAAGCCGCAATGCAAGTCTCAGGATCTTTACTGTGCCGCTCGTCCAGACAGGTGCTTAGTGGGCCTGCCCTGGGTCCTGGCCTCGGGGCCGGGTGGTCCGTTCTGTGTCGGGCCAGTCCTAACAACCTTCAGAAGGGTTCAATCTTCATGAACAGCAGCGGCATCAAGCGGGGTCTGGCCACCACGGCCGTCTCCGCTCTCGCGGTAGCGGGCATCCCGTTCATCGCTTCCTCGGCTCACGCCGACTCGCTCGCGGAGCAGGCTGCGGCGGCCGACTCGGTCGTCCTCCAGACCCCCGCGGCCATCGGCTCCGTCAAGAACGACGGCGTGGAGAGCACCATCCACATGGTTGCCACCGCCGGTGCGGACGTGCAGCAGGTTCGCTTCCAGTACCTGAGCGGCGCGACCTGGGTCACCATCGCCACGGTTTCGCGCACCGCTGGTGCCTTCTCGACCGAGTGGGCTCCGCCGGTCGCCACGTACAACACGCCCGTCAACGTGCGCGCCGTCGCCCTCGGCTCCGTCGGCACCGAGATCGGCACCCCCGACGCGAACCTCATCCAGGTTTCCGCCAACGCGGACTCGGTGGACATCGCCTACACCCCCGGCGCCACGGTCGGCGTCTTCGAGCAGCCCTACGCGACCGAGGGTGAGGACGCCACGCTCGGCGCTGTCTCCGGCACCACCTCGGACCTGACGGCCAACCCGGACCTGACCTTCTCCTCCCCCAGTGGCACTGGTGCTACGACCCAGGAGGACGTCGCCGGGACGGTCGCCAACGGCGCCACCAGCCGCAGCTACTCGGCCCCGGTCGACTTCAGCGGGTACACCTTCGACACCACTGCTCCGGTGGTCAACGAGGCCCTCATCGTCGCGACCGCCGAGGGCGACGACGCTGAGCCGGTCAACATCTACAAGCAGACCATCAGCAACGTCTCTGTTGCTGCCAAGAACCCCACGGTTCAGGGCGCCGCGACGACCGACATCACCGTGACCGTGCTCGACCAGAACGGGAACCCCGTCGTGGGTGCTCAGGTCGTCGGCGAGGACGCGCCGGTCAACAGCATCGAGTACACCAACTCCAAGGGTGAGGCCACCTTCACCGGCGCCACCGGCTCCGCTCAGGGCAGCACCTACGACTTCTACGTCAACACCACCGACGTCGACGCCTACGAGAACGGCACCGACTTCCGTCGCTCCGTGACCGTCGGCAGCTACACCCCGGCCGCGGCGTCGATCACCCCGTCCTCGAAGGACGGACTCGCCTTCGACGTGGACGAGAACACCAACGGCGACCTCCGCGTCAAGGTCGTGGACCAGAACGGCAACGCGCTGAGCGGCCAGGTCGTCCAGTACTCGCTGGCCGTCGACCTGTTCCCGACCACGGCGGTCCCGAACCCGACCAACCCGGCCGCGACCACGGGTGCGGTCACCACGGGTGCCGATGGCTTCGCCAACATCCCGTTCACCGACAAGGGCGACGGTGAGTACACGCTGTCGACCTACATCAACCGTGACGGCACGCCGGGTCAGGGCGCTGGCGACCTCTCCGGCACCGACCTGGTCTTCAAGGCCGGCGACGCCGAGCTCGAGTTCGCCGACCCCGAGGTCGCGCCCGCGGGTACCACTGCCACCTTCGACGCCACCTTGGCGCTCATCGATGGCACCCCGCTGGCCGGGCGCGCTGTGCGCTTCACCTACGCCCCCAACGGCGATGACGTCGTTGTTGCGGCTGAGGCGGCGCAGCCCGACGGCACCACGCGTGTCAGCAACACCATCGCCGACGGTACGACCGACGCCGACGGTGTCGCGAGCGTGGCGCTCTCTGACCCGGCCAACACGCCGGCTCGGTCGGAGCTCGACGGTGAGCTTGACGCCCAGTCGATCGCCAACACGATCGGCAACGCCAACGCGAACGCCACTGCGATCGAGGTGGACTTCGTGACCGGTGACATCGCGGGCACGCCGTCCGTGACCATTACGCCGAACAACGCCACGGGTACCCCGGGTGAGGTGACGTCGGGCACCGTTCTGGTGACCGAGGACAACCCGAACACCCCGGCGGTCGAGGTCACCCCGGTGGCCGACACCCTCATCACCCTGACGGTGGATGGGGACGCCTTCTTCACCACCATGAACGGCGAGCCCGCCAACCCGGCGGCCGGTGACCTGCAGGGCGACCTGGTCGAGCGTGGTCAGGAGATCACCCTCGTCACGAACAACCTCGGCCAGGCGACCTACTACATCGGCATCAAGGACAGCGACGACTTCAACGACGATGGTGAAGCCACCGTCGACGTCACGGTCACGGCTGACGGCGCGTCGGACACCGAGGACTACGACTTCTCGACCGACAACCCGCTCAACGGCGGCGAGGTCATGATCGAGCTCGCGTCGGCCCAGTTCCAGGACTCGGGCGTGCTGCCGCTGCTCCCGACCTCGGACCGCGCTGCCTACGACGTCATGGTGACCGACCAGTTCGGCAACCCGGTCGGCGGTGAGTCGGTCGACATCGACATCGACGGTGTCGGCACGGCGACCAACGGCACGGTCGTGACGGACTTCAACGACAACGCTGAGTTCTACGTCGCCTCGGGCGCCGCCGGCACGTCGATGCCGGTCGGCACCTGGGACGCTCCGGTCAACGACTACACCGGAAGCCCGGTGGCGCCGCGGACCACCAGCGAGGACATCGAGGGTGATGGCCCCGAGGTCGAGTTCTACACCGTCGACTTCGCCAACAGCACCTTCGAGCTCACCCAGCAGGGTCCCGACACGGTGCCCGTGGGCACCACCGTGATCATGACCTACTCGGCCATGGACCAGAACGGTGAGCCGATCGAGTTCGTCGTCGACTTCTTCCGCACCGGCCCCGACGAGTTCGGTGACGGTGACGAGAACACCAGCAACCCCACCGGCGAGGACGGCATGGCCAACTACGTGTTCCAGGGCGCGACCCAGGGCACGGCGACCATCACGGCCATCGGCTACACCGGCCCCGGAGACGACCAGGTCGTTCCGGAGTCCCAGGTCACCGACACCGTCAGCTTCGGCCCCAGCGGCCCCGGCGGCGGCGATGGCATCATCGACATCCAGATCGCTGGCGACGACACCGGCCCGGCGAAGGACATCCTCGACGTGCTCGTCGAGGAGGAGGCCGCTGGCGAGGAGGTCACGATCTACAAGATCCGTGGCAAGAAGCCGAACAAGCGCCTGGTGGAGGTCCGCTCGAAGGTCGTTCCCGAGGACGGCCAGCTGACCCTGCAGTTCGCTGACCGCAACGGGAACAAGAAGACCCGCTTCATCGCGAAGGTCGAGTTCAACGGCGAGACCTTCAAGTCGAACACCCAGAAGATCCGCTGATCATCTGACACGTGAGGAGCTCCGGGGCGGCGCCCAGCGTCGCCCCGGGGTGACTCTCTAGAGGGCCTCGGCTCTCAACTCCATCGCTCGTAGAGCCGGAGACACAGACGCGGTCCGGGCCATTCTCTGTTGCCGCTGCTCGAGAATGGTCCGGACCGCTTGTCCCACCCTAGGACATCAGGTCGGTCCGGCTGCTCCACCGGGGCTGCACACCACGCGTGTGCAGCCCCGGTGGGCATTTACCCCCGCTGATCTGCGGCTTTACCTGGGATGGTTCACTGCCATCATGCGTGCCATCTCGAGGATCTCCGTCACCGCCGCCTGTCTCACCACACTGCTCATCGTCGCTGGGTGCAGCGAGGACTCGACGTCCGAGGAGCCAGGCGACGCAGCCGCATCGGACTCTGGATCGCTGCAGCGCGACGAGGACGGGGTCAAGGACGACGGGAGCGGGGACCGCCAGCGCAACTGCCAGGTCAAGGTCACGACCTCCGGCGCTGCGAGCGTCACGTGGAAGGGCAAGGGCGAGTCCGTTCAGCCGGCCAACGGCAGTCCGGCAGCCTTCTACCTCTTCGAAGACGAAAGCGGCTCGGTGCAGGTGTTCGCCAGCGGCGGCAGCATCCAAACATCCGCAGTCATCACGGTCGACGGCGCGACGTACACGACGCCGCCGGAGGACCCCGCCGGCATCACCGCCAGCGAGGACGGCACTGCTGCCACGGTAGACGCGACCGCGGCCGGCATGGATGGCGACGAGGTCGAGCTGATCGCTGACTTCGCCTGCGGCAAGGGTTCGAAGAAGGGCTGAACACCAACGTTCCAGGTCCACCGGGGCCGCACACGATGTGTGCGGTCCCGGTGGCTATTTCGGTCAGTTCCGAGTTGACCGACTGCCGTGACTAGCCGTGCAGACGCACAATCGCGCGGCGGCCGGGGTGCTCGCTGGCCGTCCAGAGGCGCCCCAGCGCGTCTCGGGTCAGGTCCTCGACACCGATGGGTGCAGCACCTCGGGACCGCCGCGACTCGGGGCCAGTGGCGGGGGCTGGCGTGACCCCATGCTCCTGCTGGGGGAGGGGCTGTCCCTCACTCTCGACGAGGGGCTCGTCGATTCCTCGGGTACTACGACCTGCGGCCAGGTGCAGGTCACCTCTCGTCCAGGGGCCGGCGGAGGTCGAGACGACGAGTCCGTCGGCGTACGTCGTGACGCCCTGCATGCCGGACGGTCCCTCGCCGAGGGGCTCGAGATCGCCGACCGGCTGACCTTCCTCGATCGTCAGGCACGCCAGACGGGTGGACTTCCCGCCCCGGCCGTACTCGCCGGCCAGGAGTCGGGTCGCTCCGGGGTTTCGAGACGGTTGCTGCGCAACCTCCTCAACAGCCGGGGCCGCGGTGGTCTCGACGCTGCTGGACCACCTGGGAGGGGCGAGGTCGAGGAAGGACCAGCGGAACGGTTGGTCAGATCCCGGGAGGGCTGGCCGGTGGAGGGTGCGGGCACGCCAGGTGGGGCCGGGGTTTCGAGACGGTTGCTGCGCAACCTCCTCAACCGCCGGCGGCCGTGGGTGCGCAACCTCCTCAACCGCCGGCGGCCGTGGGGGCGCAAGCTCCTCAACCGCCGGCCCGGAGTAGCGAGCAACCCCCTCGACCGCCGGGGCCAGGTCGTCGACGTGCAGCGCCCAGAAGCCACGGGCGGTGGCGGCGACGTACAGCCAGCCGTCGTCCCAGGCCAGGCCGCCGGCGTGCACGCGCAGCGGCTCGCCGGCGGGCGTCAGCAGCGGCACGTGGGCGTAGCGGCGGTCGACCAGGTCGACGACGGAGACGCGCGAGCCGGCGCCGCGGCGGGAGTACCACGACACCAGCAACCGCTCCCCGGCCCACGTGATGCCCTGGGGCCACCACTCGCGGGTGAGCTGGTCGCGCAGGTCCCACGACCAGGCACGCTGCGCGGCACGCCCGTGCACCAGTCGTACGACGGGGAGTCGGTGCATCCGCCGGGTCAGTGGCACCTCGAGCAGCGAGCTCACGCCCGCCTCCTCGTGGCGACCGCGACACCGACCGTCGACAACGCCAGCCCGAGGACCGCCAGCCCGGTCAGCCTCTCGTCCAGCAGCACCCACGCCAGCACGGCCGTCACCGGCGGCATCAGGAAGAACACGCTGGCGCTCGCCCCGGCGCCCCCACGGCGCACCAGCAGCCCGAGGAGCAGCAGCCCGAGCACCGAGTTCACGCCCGCCAGCCACAGCACCGCGACCGTCGCGTCGACGCCGGACGTCACCGACGGCGCACCCTCCACAAGGACGGCCAGCACCACCAGCGGCGGCACGCACACCGCGCACTGCAGGGTCGCCGACCAGATCGGGTCCGTGCGCGTGCCGATCCACCGCTGACCGAGCGTCCCCAGCGACAGGCAGGCCAGGGAGGCGACGCCCAGCAGCAGGCCGGCCATCCCGCCGGCCCGGTCGATGTCGGGCCCCAGCACCACGACCACGCCTGCGACACCCACGACGAACCCGACCACCTGCAGCCGCGTCAGTCGCTCACCGAGCAGCACCCCCGCGAGCACGGCGGTCAGCACGGGCGACAGCGAGTGCAGCAGCGCGCCCAGGGTGGCCTGCAGCCCGAGCTCGAACGCGGCGTACATCGTCCCGAACAGCAGCCCGTTCATCACCAGCCCCGACGCCGCCACCCGCACCAGGTCCTCGCGCGAGATGCGCAGCGCGCCGCGGGTGAGCCGGGCCAGGGGGTAGAGCATCAGCGCCGCCACCGCGAACCGCAGCACCAGCACCCAGAACGGCGAGACCGCCTCCACCCCCGCCGGTCCCGCGACGTATCCCGAGGACCACACCAGCACGAAGGCCGCCGCCGGCCAGAACGGCACGCCCACCAGGGGAGTGGCTGCAGGGGCCCGAGACGTCATGGCGCCATCATCGCGGAGACCTGTCGCCACCAGGTGGATGCAGGTCTCCGCGTTGATGGTTGTCCACAGGCAAGGGGTGGGTCGGCAGGAGCCGAGCCCGCTCGCGGGTAGGACCCCCGCATGGACGACCCGACCCTGCGCCGCCTCTTGGCCGACCTCGCGCACCAGGACGGAGTGGTCACGCACCGCCAGCTCATCGAGGGCGGCGCCGAGCCGCACGACGTACGCCGCTGGGTCCGTGCGCGGCTGCTCAGCCCGGTCCATCGCGGGGTCCACGTCGACCACACGGGACCGCTCACGCCCCGTCAGCGCGAGTGGGTGGCGGTGCTCGCCTGCGGGGCGGGTGCCGCCGTGTGCCTCCTCGGCGCTCCCGGCCCGCTGGTGCACGTGGCCATCGACGCCTCTCGTCGGGTCGTCGCGCCGCCGGGCGTGCGGCTGCACCGGGTCACCGGACTCGCCGCGCAGGTCCGGTCCACCAGCCCACCCCGCCTCGCGCCCGAGCACGACGCCCTGCTGGCCATCGACCTGGCCACCACCGAGGACGAGGTCGTTCGCATCCTCACCGACGCGGTGCGCACCCGCGCCACCACCATCGCACGCCTACGCGCCGCCATCGGTTCCCGCAGCCGGCTCCGTCACCGCCGACTGGTCCTCGAGGTGCTCGACGACGTCGAGCGCGGGACCCAGTCGGTCCTGGAGCACCGCTACCTCCGCGACGTCGAGCGCGCCCACCATCTGCCCGCCGCGACCTGGCAACAGCGACGCCGGGTCGGCGGCCGCACGGAGTACGGAGATGCCGCCTACGAGAGCCAGCAGGTCTTCGTCGAGCTCGACGGCCGGACCGCCCACACCGGCTGGGACGCCGAGAACCGCGATGCCCGGCGCGACCTCGACCAGGCCGCGGCCGGCCGCGTCACCGTCCGGCTGCGCCATCGCCAGGTGCTCGCTGAGCCGTGCGCCACCGCCGTACGTCTGGGCCGGTTGCTGCGCTCGCGAGGCTGGACCGGCGCCCCACGACCCTGCGGCCCGCGCTGCGACGTCATCTCGGAGACCTGGAGCCACCAGGCGGCGACAGGTCTCCGAGATGAGGCCGGGTGAGCCCGGATAGGGTCGTCCCCCGTGAGGAAGGTCGTCGTGGCAGCCGCCATCGTGCGCGGCGGACGCGTCCTGGCAGCCCGGCGTACGACGCCGCCGGAGGCCGCGGGGCGCTGGGAGCTCCCGGGGGGTAAGTGCGAGCCGGGCGAGCCGCCCACGGCCGCGCTGGAGCGCGAGATCGCCGAGGAGCTCGGCTGCGACATCGAGGTGACCACCTGGCTCGAGGGCGCCACTGAAATCGGCGAGACCCACGAGCTGCGTGCCGCCCTGGCGCGCCTGACCCGCGGCGAGCCCGAGCCCACCGAGCACGACGAGGTCCGCTGGCTCGCACCCGACGAGCTGGACACCATCGACTGGCTCGAGCCCGACCGCCCCTTCCTGCCCGAGCTGCGCTTCGCCCTCGAGCACGCCGCGACCCTCGCCCGGGGCGGCAGCAGCACCCGCCGCGTCATCGTGTTCGACGAGGACGACGCCCGCGCGGTCGAGCAGCGGCTGCGCGACGACGGCTTCGACGCCGAGGTCGTGCGTGAGCGGCTCCAGGGCGAGGACGACGACGAGGACCACCCCTGGGCGGTGCTGACCGACGCCCCGAGCCTGGTCGCGGACGTGCTCGCCGACGAGTTCGACGGCTGGCTCGACGAGGAGCCGGAACAACCCGCACCCCGAGTGGGTTCTCCGCTCGACCTCCCGACCGCGCCCCGAAGGATCAAGAGGACCGATGCCTGACGCGACCCAGCGCCTCCTGCTCGTGCACGCCCACCCCGACGACGAGACCATCGGCAACGGCGCCACCATGGCCAAGTACGTCGCCGAGGGCCGCCAGGTCACCTGCGTCACCTGCACCGCGGGGGAGATGGGCGAGATCCTCGTCCCCGAGCTGGCCCACCTCGCGGCCGACCAGGAGGACGGCCTCGGCGAGCACCGGCGTACCGAGATCGAGGACGCCATGGCCGCCCTCGGCGTCACCGACCACCGCTGGCTCGGCGGCTTCGGTCGCTTCCGCGACTCCGGCATGAAGTGGCACGAGGCCGGGCACGCGATCGCCGCCGACGAGACCGACGAGCGGGCGTTCGCCAACGCCGACCTCGCCGTCGCCGCCGACCAGCTGGTGCAGATCATCCGCGAGGTCCGCCCCCAGGTGATGGCGACCTACGACCAGTTCGGCGGCTACGGCCACCCCGACCACATCCAGGCCCACCGCGTCGCGACGTACGCCGCCCACCTGGCCGCCGTGCCGTCCTACCGTCCCGAGCTCGGCGAGGCCTGGGACATCGCGAAGATCTACTGGAACGCGATGTCGGAGTCGAAGATGCGCGAGGGCCTGCGCCGGCTCCGCGACGCCGGCGAGGACACCTTCTTCGAGGGCATGGACCCCGACGGCCCGATGCCGCACTTCGTCACCGCCGACGAGCACCTCTCCTGCGCCGTGGACGCGACCGACTTCGTCGACCGCAAGATGGCCGCGATGAAGGCCTACCCGACGCAGATCCAGCTCGACGGCCCGTTCTTCGCGCTCTCCAACAACGTCGGCGACACCGCCTGGGGCGTGGAGTACTACCGCCTCGCCAAGGGCACCCTCGGGCCGCTCGGCGAGGACGGCCTCGAGACCGACCTCTTCGCCGGCCTGTGAGCCGGGCGGACCGGTGACGCGGACGGGCCTGCTGCTGCTCGGCCTCGCGGTCGGGCTGGCCGGCACCGCCCTGCACCAGTCCGTCCTCTGGCTGGCGGTCACGGCGCTGGCCGCCGCCGCGGTCACCGCGGCGACCCCGCCGGCACACCGGCTCTGGTGGGCGGCCGGCTTCTCCCTCCCGCCGCTGGCGATGTCGCTGCCCAGGGGCGAGGGGGACGTGGTGCTCGCCGGCACCGGCAGCCTGCTGCTGGCCTGCCTCGCGGCCCTCGTGCTGGGCATCGGGCTGGCCGGCCTGCTGCCCGCGGGGCGTCCCGCTCCGCAGCCCCAGCACGACGCGCCCCCGCCCTCTTCCTAGACTCGCCCGCATGGCAAAGGACTCCGGACGCGAAGCTCTCGGTGGCAGGGCCGTCGTCGTGGCCCTCGCCGCGGTCGTCCTCCTCCTCGGGGGCGGGTACGCCGCTGCCGGGGCGTTCGCGAGCGACCGGGTGCCGCGGGGGACGACCGTCGCCGGGGTCGCCGTGGGCGGCCAGACGCCGGCGCAGGCGCGGTCCACGCTCGAGACCGAGCTGGCCGACCGCGTCGACGCCCCGATCTCGGTGGGCGTGGACGGCCGGTCGGTCGAGGTCGACCCGGCCGAGGCCGGGCTGTCCTTCGACCTCGACGCCAGCGTCGAGGCGGCCGGCGGCGGGAGCTCCTGGGCTCCCGACCGGCTCTGGGACTACTGGACCGGTGGCGACGAGGTCGACCCGGTCGTCGACGTCGACGAGTCCGCGATGGCTGACACGCTGGACCGACTCGAGGGCGAGCTCGGCACCGAGCCGGTCGACGCGACCGTCACCTTCACCGGGTCCAGCGTCCGCACCACGAAGGCGACCACCGGGCAGCTGCTCGACGACCAGGCCGCTCGCGAGGCCCTCGTGGCGGCGTACCTCTCCGAGGAGCCGACCGCCGAGCTCGACCTGGTCGACGTGCAGCCGGAGATCACCGACGCCGATGCTGAGGCCGCCGTGGAGGAGCTGGCCAACCCCGCGCTCGCCTCACCGGTGACGCTGCTGTTCGGCGAGACCCCGGTCAAGCTGCGCCCCGCCGACTACGCGAAGGCGCTGAGCCTCGAGCCCGAGGGGGGCGAGCTGGCGCTGGCAGTCGACCCCGACGTGCTCACGGAGCTGGTCGGCGACGCCACCGCCTCCGGCGAGCCGGTCGACGCGACCATCCGCATCGTCGACGGCGAGCCCAAGGTCGTGCCCGCCAAGCCCGGCGTCGACTTCGCCGACGAGGACGTCTACGACGCGTTCATCGACCTGCTCGACGAGCCGGCGGGGGAGCGGCGCGCCGAGGTCGACGCGACCGTCGTCGAGCCGGAGGTCACCACCAAGGACATCCGCAAGCTCGGCATCAAGGAGCAGGTCTCCACCTTCACGACCTACTACCCGCACGCGGACTACCGCAACACCAACATCGGCCGCGCCGCCGAGCTCACGAACGGCACCCTGCTGCTGCCCGGCGAGATCTTCTCGATGAACGACATCGTCGGCGAGCGCACCCGCGAGAACGGCTTCACCGAGGGCTTCATCATCTCCAACGGCATCCTGCGCGAGGACCTCGGCGGCGGCGTCTCCCAGCTCGCCACGACGCTGTTCAACGCGATGTTCTTCGCCGGGCTCGAGGACGTCGAGCACAAGCCGCACTCCTTCTACATCGACCGCTACCCGGTCGGCCGCGAGGCCACGGTCGCGTGGGGCGTGCTGGACATGCGGTTCCGCAACGACACCAAGCACGGCGTCTACGTGCATTCCTACATCCGTCCCAGCACGCCGGGCACCCAAGGCTCGGTCACGGTCTCGATGTACTCCACGAAGGTCTGGGACATCGAGGCCCGCGCCAGCAACCGCTACGCCTACACACAGCCCGAGGTCCGCTACCTGCAGACCGACGACTGCTACGCCTACACCGGGTCCCAGGGCTTCCAGATCGACGTCTTCCGCGACTTCCGACGCCCCGGCAAGGACAAGGTCGTGCGCACCGAGAAGTTCCACACCGTCTACACCCCGAGCGACACCGTGCGCTGCGGCAAGCCGCCCAAGGAGGGCGACGACGGCTGAGCTCCGCCCCGTCGGACGTCAGCCGTCGAAGCGGCCGGTCGGGGAGAGGTAGCGCACCGTGTGGTGCACCCCCAGCCCCAGCGAGTCGTAGAGCGCCCGCGCGGGGTGGTTGTCGCTCTCCACGTGCAGCCACGCGGTGAGCGCGCCGCGCTCGGCGCCCCACTCCAGCAGCGTGGCGACCACGTCACGGGCCAGCCCGCGGCGGCGGTGCTCGAGGCGCACCTTCAGCTCGTGGACGCCCAGCCAGTCGCCGTCGAGGACGGCGCGACCCTCGGCCAGCGGCTCGCCCTCCCCGGGTACGACGACGACCACCCGGTCCTCGCCCGACTCGGGCGCGACGACCGCCAGGCCCGCGGTCGGGCCGAGCCCGCGCCGGGTCCGCGACACCGACCCCAGGCGCAGCTCGGCCTCGCCGTGCTCGAGCGGCACCCATCCGGCGGCCAGCAGGCCCTCCTCGCTGACCGACCCCGCCTCGACCTGCGCGAGCGGGTCACGGTCGCGGGCGGCGTACCACTCGACGACGTAGGTGGCCGCGGCCTCGATCGGGACGCCGGGGTCGCCGATCGCCAGGCAGGAGTTGGCACGCTTGTAGAGCCGGCCCACCGAGGCGGGGTCCGTGCGCAGCAGCCACTCGCCGAGCGGCTCGGTGTGGGTCCCGGGGAACATCCGCAGCCCGCGCACCTCCGCCTCACGCGTCGGCACCCGGTGACGCACCGACGGCCGGGGCGGCACCGGCTTGCCGGAGACGATGTCGGCCAGCGCGATGCGCACCGGCTCGCCGGACTCCGGGGCCACGACGCACTCGCCGTCGCCCCACGACAGGCAGGTGCCGAGCAAGTCGGTGAACGCCGGTCCGCCGGTGGGACCGGTCTCGCCTCGCAGCAGCCGCCGCACCACGACCCGCTCACCCACGACGTGCGGGCCCAGGCTGGCGGCCTGGGGGGACATGCCGCCGGGGGGACGGGACGACATGCGGGGCTCCAAAGGGTGGGCTTCCTCGCTGTCGGGCACGCCGGGATACTAGGCTGCCAACGGTGTTGACCGGCCGGCGGACGGCCGCGTGATCGACCAGGCCAAGCCCAGCCCTCCAGGAGGATTCCGGTGACCTACGTCATCTCCCAGCCGTGCGTGGACGTCAAGGACCGCGCGTGCGTGGACGAGTGCCCCGTCGACTGCATCTACGAGGGCAAGCGGATGCTCTACATCCACCCCGACGAGTGCGTGGACTGCGGCGCCTGCGAGCCGGTCTGCCCGGTCGAGGCGATCTTCTACGAGGACGACGTCCCGGAGGAGAACAAGGAGTACTACGACGCCAACGTGCACTTCTTCGACGACCTCGGCTCGCCCGGTGGCGCCGCGAAGATGGGCGAGATCGACCACGACCACCCGATGGTCGCCGCGCTGCCCCCGCAGAACCAGGACCACTGAGCGACCCGTTGGTCCTCCGTACGCCGGGCCGGCGCGTCTCCGCGCGCCTGCCCGCCTTCCCCTGGGACAGCCTCGCCGCGCACAAGGCGACGGCCTCCGCCCACCCCGACGGGCTCGTCGACCTCTCGGTCGGCACCCCCGTCGACCCGACCCCCGAGGTCGCCCGGGCGGCGCTGCGTGAGCACGCCGACTCCCCGGGCTACCCGGTCACCATCGGGATCGAGCGGGTCCGACAGGCCTGCCTGGACTGGCTGGAGCGCCGCCACGACGTGACCGGCCTCGGGCTCGACCAGGTCATCCCCTCGATCGGCTCCAAGGAGCTCGTCGCCACCCTCGCCCAGCACCTCGGGGTCGGCCCCGGGGACACGGTGGTGTTCCCCGAGCTGGCCTACCCGACGTACGAGGTCGGTGCCGTGCTCGCAGGAGCCACTCCCGTCGCCACCGACTCGCTGGTGTCGCTGGGGCCCGAGGCCCCGGCGCTGCTGTGGCTCAACAGCCCCTCCAACCCCACCGGCCGGGTGCTGCCGCCCGACCACCTGCGCAAGGTCGTCGAGTGGTGTCGGGAGCGCGGGACCATCCTGGTCTCCGACGAGTGCTACCTCGAGTGCGCCTGGGAGACCGAGCCGGTCTCGGTGCTGCACCCCTCGATCAACGGTGGGTCGACCGAGGGCATCCTCGCGCTGCACTCGCTGTCCAAGCGCTCCAACCTCGCGGGCTACCGCTGCGCCTTCGTCGCCGGTGACGCCGACCTGGTCGGCGAGCTGCTCGCGGTCCGCAAGAACCTCGGGCTGATCATGCCCGGCCCCATGCAGCACGCCATGGCCGCCGCCCTCGACGACGACGCGCACGCCGACGAGCAGCACGCCCGCTACGCCGCCCGTCGCGCGCTGCTGCGCACGGCGCTGGAGACGGCCGGCTTCCGCGTCGACCACTCCGAGGCCTCGCTCTACCTCTGGAGCAGCCGCGACGAGGACTGCTGGGACACCGTCTCCTGGCTCGCCGACCGCGGCATCCTCGTGGCCCCCGGCTCGTTCTACGGCGCCGCCGGCGCCCGGCACGTCCGGGTGGCCTTCACCGCCACCGACGAGCGGATCGCCGCTGCCGTCGAGCGACTGTCGGTCTGAGGCGTCACGGGGGATAGTCCGCACGAGATCTCACCCTGAGCTCGCGCGGATTCATATGGTCTAAGCAACGCTTCCTGAAGGAGTGTTGATGACCAAGCCGTTCCCGCGTGCTGCGCGTGAGGCATTGATCGACTTGATCTGTC